>DAOUUT010000093.1 GCA_030668025.1 Promethearchaeota archaeon | reverse complement strand
TCAAACTTTTGAAGATATGACAAAAAGCGGAAACATTGATCATCTAATACTTTCGAGTTATGATAATTTAAATATTATTATGAACAATACTAACTTGCCTAAATTTAGTCTTAAATATTTAATTTGCATTTCAGAAACAGCGACTGCAAACAAATTAATTTGGTTAATTGGTCAAATAAGAAACAAACTTAAGGATCTATATTATTTTAATAAATCAAACAAGTAAGAAAATGAGTAAAAAAGTTATTTTTGTGGGCCCATCTGGAGCGGGAAAGACAACTCTAAGAAAAATCTTTTTTGAGGGTGAGAATTCTTCAAAATTATTAGAATATGCTTTAGAACCCACATTTGGGGAAGAATCGTTGATATTACGATTACCCAATTTAAGTGAAGATGTGGGAATATTCGATTTAGCAGGGCAAGAAAATAATAGATGGCTTGAGACTGAAGATAGATCTATTTTCAATGATACTAAAGTAATTTTGGTCATAATTGATGTAACTGCAAGTCTCGATTTTATTCTTGACTTTATAAAAAAAGTTTTAGAAGTTCGAAGTTTAGCAACCCCTGATTCGTTTATCTACGTATTACTTCATAAAATAGATTTAGTTAGTCAAAAAAAAATTAGAGATATAAAAACGGTAATAAAAGGTGCTTATTCTAAAGTAAAATTAATAAAGTTTCTATTTACAAGTTTAAAAAAGCAATATATTACTCAAACTTTTTCTTATTTTATTGACATTATGAAAAAATGCTTAGATGATGTTATTCCTGAAGATGGTTTAATGTTTAATGTAATTGACGAATCAATAAAAATCGTAAATATCATTGATAAAGAAGTTTCAATTTCCAAAAAAGAAATTCAAGAAAAGTTAAATCGCCCAAAAAAATTAATCGATTACTTACTTGAAAGTTTAGTAAATAAGAACCATGTTGAAATAACAAATGTAAAAAATCTAGAAATCCTTAGTTTAACAGAAAAAGGTAATGATTATTTTAAAGATATTTTGAAACCATTATCTACTGCATATCTTAAAAAATCCGAAATAGGGCTTAATATCTCAGAACTACTTTACGAAGAAAAGATTCCCTCGTTTATCGGAGCGTTTATAGCCGATAAAGACGGGAGAACATTACTGTCAATCGAATTGTTTGAAAATGCACTTGAAAAGTTTATATGTAGCATTCCAAAAGATGAAAATACTATTCCGATCGACCTTGATCTAATTCCGATGTTTATAAGTGCCTTAGAAAAATTTTCTTTAGAATTGAATATTAAAGATTTAAGTGGTTTTAGTTTAGAAGGAAGTAATTTAAAAATGAATATATTTGGTTACGAGGATTTTACTGTTACATTATTTATGAATCCTGATATAAACATAAAACCCGTTCAAAACAAAATATATAACTATTTTAAAAATATTTTCGAAGAATATAAAAAAGAATTTGAAAACGCTCTTATTTCGGGTCAAATCGACACTCTTTTCCCTATAATTGACCAAGGAAGAAAATGGTTAGAAGAACTAAATAAATCGTATGAAGAAATGATAATTAACTTAGAAATCTTCGATACGGAACATGCTAAAATTCTGTATAGTAAAATGGATGAGTTGTATAAAAGGGTTAACATTAAATTCTCAATGACTCTTGAAAAAATTAAAAAAATAAAAGTGAATCTAATGAAAGCAATAATCGAAAACGATATAGAAGAACTCAAAAAGATCGCAAAATCCACAAAAGATTTAAGCGCAAAATATAGTAATTAAACAAATTAATTATTCTCTAATTCTGTTTTACGTTCTAATTCTTTTGGAATATTGAATGTAAATGTTGACCCCACTCCTAAAACGCTAAAAAAACTAATTTCTCCTCCATGTAGTTCTATTAAGCGTTTTGTTAAGGATAAACCTAAGCCAGTACCGGGTACAGAACGTACATAAGTAGATTCAACTCTTTTAAATTCTTTAAAGATTAAAGGGAAATCTTTATTGGCAATTCCAATACCAGTGTCTCTCACCTTAAAAAGCCAATTATAGTAATCCCCTTTAATTACTAAAGTCAATTTTCCATCTATGGTGAATTTTATTGCATTACTTAAGAGATTTATTAAGATTTCTTTAAATCTAATAGGATCAGCGTAAATGAATTTTTCTTCGTCTAATCCTTTCACTTCAAATTCGAGATTTTTTTTAGAATAAAGGGGTTTTAGGTTTGATTTGATTTGCTCAACCATCGAATTTAACGAGAATTTTTGAATATTAAGATTTAATTGTCCAGATTCAATTTCGGAGATATTTAAAATGTGTTTAATCATGTCAAATTGGTGTTCTGCTGAGCTTTTAATGTCTGTGATAAATTCGTTTTGTTCTTCATTTAATGCTCCATAAACATCCTCTAATAAAAGGTCGGTAAACCCGATAATTGCGTTTAAGGGCGTTCTTAATTCGTGAGACATCGTTGCCATAAATTCGGTTTTAAATTGAGATGATTTTACAATTTGATCCAAATACAATTTCTGTTGCTCAAGAGCCATATTCAAATCTTTTGTTCTTTTTTGAACTTCAATCTCCAATTCTTCTTTAAATTTTTCTTTTAAAAGTTCTCCTTTTTTCTTTTCTGTAGTATCTTGGAAAAGAAATTGTATCAGGGTATTATTATTTTGTTTGATTATCGATGCTTGGAGGGTTACCCAAATATGTATTCCATCTTTTATTTTAACTTGAATTTCAATTGGCTCGGGAAAATCTTTTTTAAAAGACGATTGAAAAATTAATTTAAAAAAATGTTTGATTTCCTCTGGAAATACTTCTGTTAAATCGTTAATAGATTTACCAATAAAATATTTTTTATCATATCCAAAGACACTTTTAGTTGTTGAATTGGAATCTATAACTATTCCCTTAAAATCAATTAATATTATAGCATTGGGTGAATTTTCAAACAAATTTTTATATCTCTCTTCAGCAAACTTGCGATCAGTAATATCTCTTGAAACTATTAATCTATTTAATTCTCCGACTTTATTAGTAAATGCCTGTCCCCTACATTCGAAACTTTTCCAACGACCTTCTTTATGTTTAAATCTTAATTCGACAGGTGACATTCCTGTTGTAAAGCTTGTTTTCAGAGCTTTAATTGCTCTTTCAGTATCTTCTGGATGTATAAAATCCAAACAAGATTTTCCAATTATTTCTTCTTTTAAATAACCTAATAATTTTAAAGCTGTTATGTCGTTGATATAATCAAATTTAAGCTTCGAATCAACTATTGAGATCAAATCGTTTATATTTTCTATAATTAATCTATATTTTTCCTCCGAATCTATCAACAATTGTTCTGTAACATCTCGTTCAAGAGCATTTCCTATGATTTGTGAAGAAATTCGTAATAACGAGAAGTCTTCTGTTTTCCACCCTCGTGTTTTTTCAATGTTATCAAAGCCAATGAATCCTGCCAAAACTCCTTTAACATATAAAGGGTATGTAAGAACAGATTTTGTTTTTTGTATTTTTAACAATTCTTTCGTTGATTTAGCTTCTTCAGGTAATTCAGAAATATCGCTGATGTGTATTATATTTCCACTTTTAAGTTGTTCCATCCACCATGGAAGCATTGTAAATTTTAAATCTTGAAAAATATGGATTTGCGAAGATACACCTTCAGCACACCATTCATGTGTGTTATTCATAATTTTCTTATCTTCGTTAAAGAGAAAAAGATAAACGCGACTCGCACCACTTATAATGCCCATATCGCGTAGTGACGAGTTAATATCCTCGTCTAAATCTAAATTAACAAGGAATCTGGATGAAATTGTTGATATTAGTGTCTCTAAATCAAACCAATTTTTAATCCTTTTTTCAACTTGTTTAATTTTCTCCATTTTTTCTTCCAATTCTTTTTTTCATTATAAATCAGAATTTAAGTGGTTCATAATTTCCTCAAAAAGGATCCTACATTTTCACTTTTAACTTCTTTTCTCAAATTTTTTGGGAGCGTAAAAGTAATAGTTGTTCCCTCCCCTATTTTACTAGTAAATAAGATATCTCCTCTATGTAGGTCTACTATCCTCTTGGTTAAAGCTAATCCTAACCCGGACCCGGGTATGGAATCAACGTAAGGAGACTTTACTCTCTTGAACTCTTTAAATATTATATTAAAATCTTTTTCTGCGATTCCTATGCCTGTATCTTTTACAATGAACTCCCACATATCTTTACTATCCCTAAATTCAAAATTTATTTTTCCTTTCTCGGTGAATTTAATAGCATTACTTAATAGGTTATAAATTATCTGTTTAAATTTTATTCTGTCTGCAAATATAAATTGTTCTTTTTTCAAACCCTTTAAATCAATATTTAATCCTTTTTTATTACTTAATGGTTTTAATGTTGAGATTAAATGATTAACCAGGTTATTTAAATGTATTTTTTCAACTGTTAAAGTAACTTGACCCGCTTCAATTTTTGAGATATCTAAAATGTGAGTTATCATTTCTAAAAGATGTTTAGAAGATTCATCAATATCTTTTACGAATTCTAACTGTTCTTCGTTTAATTCACCAAAAACACTTTCTAAAAGCAAATCTGTAAAACCAATAATTGCGTTTAAAGGGGTTCTCAATTCATGAGACATAGTTGCCATAAATTCAGTTTTAAATCGAGAAGATTTTACGATCTGATCCAAGTATAACCTTTGTTTTTCATAAAGGTCTATTATGTTTTTCGTTCTAGAAAGTACTTTTTTTTCTAACTTTTCAGTGAATACTTTTTTTAAACTTTCTCCCTTTTTTTTTTCTGAAATATCATTTATCCATAACCTTAATCTTGTTACCTCGCCTTTTTCATTGTAGTGAAATAGTTTTGTTCCCTCTATCCATTTAATATCTCCGTCCTTTGTAATTATTCTAAATTCTAGCTCTTTACTATCGCGATATTCTGAAAGTTCTTGAGCGTCTTCTGGATGAACGAATTTAAAAAAAGCTTTTTTAACTCGTATTTCTTCTTTTGGATAACCAATAATATTTAAAAACTTAGGATTAGTATATTCAACAATTTCTCTTATTAAATTAACTTCCATTATTCCCATTGATGAAGTTTCTAGTAAATCGCGATATTTTTCTTGACTTTCCTTTAATTTTTCTTGTGTTTCTTTAAGTGATGAGACATCTACAAAAGATTCTAACAAATAATTGTTATCACCAAGTTTAATCGGCAGAACCGATTTTAATATTGGTATTTTTTTGCCAAACCGATTAATCAAAAATCTCTCAGATTGGTCCATTTTTTGCCCCATATCTAAAATAGGGCAAGTATCTATTTCAGCTACACACATGACATTGTGGCATAATTTTCCTAAAATTTCAAAATCGTCATCAATTTCTAATAACTTTAAAGCAACTTTATTAACAGATTCTATTTTCTTGTCGTACCCTACTAAAACCATTCCTATGGGTAATGAATCTAAGATTTTTTTTGTCGTTTCAAGCGTACTTTTTAATTTTTCTTCTATAGCTTTTCGTTTAGTTATATTTATGAAATTTTTAATAGAACCAACGATTTCACCACTAGAATCTCTGTATGGAAATGACTTTACTATACAAAATATTTTAGAGCCATCTTCCAATTCTCTTTCCATATCGTAGTCGAACATTTCACTACTATTTGCAAATTGATTAACTAAACAATCAGAAGATTTGCATTTAGCGTTGTTCCAAAGACTATAACATTTTTTTCCAATAATCTCATCCCTGTTTATTTGGAAAAGAGAACAAAAAGAGTCGTTAATTCGAATTATGGTTAAATTTTTATCAATTAAGTAAGAAGGAATAGAATTATTAAATATTTGTTCTAATTCTGATTGTACTTCTTTCAATTCTATCTCTTTTAATCGTTCCTCGGTGATATCCCCAAATACAGTAATAAATTTACCTATTTCATAGGAAAATGCTGAGATCTTAAAGTGTTTACGCAATGGTTCGAAAAATGTAGTAAACAATTCTGATTTCATTGTCTCAGCTACTTTTAAATAGATATCAAAATAGGGAGGGAATTCCACATCATAAACTTCTGTAGCAAGTCTATCAATTACTTTATCTCGTTTGATTTTTAAAATTTTCTCAAAAGCGGGATTAACATCTGTAAAAATATAATTAATCGGTCTTTTTGCAGAATCGTATATTATTTTATGAAAAGCAATACAGGCGATGGAATTTTCAAATAGAGAACGGTAAGTTTTTTCTGATTCTTTTAGTTTCTTTTCTAAACTGAATCTTTCTGTTACATCGATAAAAGTACCATCAATTCTAATCGGTTTTCCTTCCTTATCTCTTATCAAATGTGAATTTAATTGTAAAACAATCTTTTTACCATCTTTCTTAATAGCATAACATATATAATTTGCAGCAATGTTATCTCTAAATAGTTGCTTTAAATAGTCTTCACGGAGTTCAGGTTTTTGCCAAAAATTTGTAACACTATTATTTTTTAAATTTTCAGATATATCAAATCCTAAAATCTTATTATATGTTGGATTATGGGTTAGTATTTTGCCGTCTAAAGTGACTTGGTAAAATCCTACATCCAATTCATCAATTACTTTTTGGTATTTTAATTCTGATTCTCTTAATTTTTCTTCTACTTTCTTATTCTCTTCAATGTCTCTTGATGAAACAGATTTCATTTATTAAAGCCTCTTTAATCCTAGTTTTTCTAAAAAATTTTAAATTAATTAAACATTCTGTTTATTCAGATATTAGAAAATATGGAAAAGTTCAATATTTTTATTCTCTTTGTTTTCTTCAGTATTAAGCGACTCTTTTTTCCACCCAAATTTAAAATAATAAACATTATTTCTAATTAATTGTTGACGCTTTTGGTTTTTCAAGAGCTTCAATTATTTCTTTACACGAATCTAACATCATTTCAATGTAATTCGTTAAATCATGTTCAGAAACCTTTCCACTTCTTTTTTGCTCTAGAATTAATTCACAAAAACCTTGAATAGTATTAACTCCACTTCGTATTTGCATGTTAATTGATTCTAAAGGTAAGATTTCATCCTTATTCATATAGATATCTCTAACCTCTTCAAAAAAATGCTTGAATTCTAGGGGGTCATCCATTAAAATCTTATCATGTCCAATTTTATGAAATATCATCTCAATTCTTTTAAAATGAAGTATTGGTATTAATGGATAATCTCTATCTCGAAGTAGAATAATAGCATATAATTGTTTTCCCCCTCTAGCTGTGGGGTCTTCTATTTCAATTTTATAAATCTGGGAATAAAACATATTAAAATCGAGTATAACAAATTGGTTTTTTGTATTTAAGGCGTCTCTCAATAAATTTCTGATAAATTTTTCGTCTCTAAGGTGAATAGATGAATAAAGAGCACGCGGACCTAGTATATGGTCATATTTTCCAATAATCAGTATAAATGGAAATTTATTTAAATCTTCTTTAAAATATGTGTAAGGAGATGTTATTTCGTCGTTAGAAATGTTGTTCATTTGCATTTTATCTACATAGCTTTTAATTAATTATTTTTATTTTTGGATTCATTAATGCACATAGGTTTTTTTTATAAAAATGTATTATTGTCTAAGATTTCTTTACAACAACTCATAATAATAGGATAACAATGTATTTATAATCTTATGTGTTTTCACTAATTACATTTCTTTTGTACTATTATATCTTTAATAAGACAAAAAATTTAGATCGTTTTTATTTTTCATAAAAATTTAAAAAAGGAAAATATATTAGATAATTATGTCCGAATCGGCTAAAACAATTATAAAATATTTTTGCGATCGTTTTCTAGATATTGATTATTATCCTACTAGCTTAAAAGATATTCTCGATCTGGAAATTAACAGGTTGAAGAATCTAGACGAAACAGATATTGAAAAGTTTAATAAGATTAATATTAAAGATCTAAGAGATCTTTCCATGGTTCAAATTTCGGAGTACGAACGATTGAGTAAAAAAGCGCTAATTAATAAATCTAACTTTAAAAATGCATTAATTGCAGCAATTCTAATAGCAAATGCTTGGAGCAAAAGAAAGTTATATATGAAAAAACCTAAAATGAAGGTTGTAGTAGCGGGACTTAATTTTGCGGGAAAAACATCTCTTATTAATAGATTATTTAATGATATTAATTATCACGATATGATCAATTTAGAGCCAACAATAGGGGCAAATGTTGAAGAATATCAATCTGAAAAGTTAGATCTTATTCTATGGGACCTAGGAGGGCAAAAAGATAATATTGAAGAATATCTCGAATCCCCTGAAAGATTTTTTATCCAAGTAGATGTCCTAATTTTTGTATTTGATTCTCAAGATGATATTAGATACGATGCTGCTGTCGAGTATTTGAGCGATTTGATTAATATTTTTGCTTTTTTAAATGAAAGTCCTTACTTTGTAATTTTATTAAATAAAGCAGATTCTGATATTGTAAACGATCCTGATTTTCAAATTAAAGTGGAGTATTTAACTGATAAAATCTCGACTGTTTTTATGAATAGCGAAAAATCATGGAATTTTGATATCACTCCTACAAGTATTTATAATTTTTACTCAAGCGAACCAGAGATTGCAAAAACTATTAAAAATATATTTTCAAAAGAGAAGTTAGAATTAGATTCAAGTACAGTTTTACCTAACATTGAAGATAAACTTCAAAGAATTTTGGATATTAATCTTAAGCTTATGGATAAAGTTGCGGCCGAACTTTCAGAAGTTAAACGAGTGCTATTCAGATTAGTGCCCTCTAATATTTCGCAATCGCTGTTTGCAGTTCCGTTTGAAAAAGTTCCTATTGAATATATTTCAGATAACCATATATTAGAGAGCAAAGATAAGAAGAAGAAAAAAAAAAGTAAAGATGATGATCCATTCAAAAAAGATAAAAAATTAAAAGGGGCTGCAGGGCCCCCCAAACGATTAAAATCTATTACAGCTCCAGAAGCTATAGAAAAGGAAGATCCTGAAAGTGAAAAAATCACTGCGAAAAAAATAAAAACAGTAAAAGCAGCATTGTCGACAACCTCTCAAAAAGCAACGCCACCGATAGCCCCTCAATCAGTCGCTAGACAAAGTTTCGTCACCCTTGATTCTCTAAAACCGCCACCGCCACCGCCAACAATTGCTATTAACGCTGGAAGTAAATCTGGTTCGGCAAGAAGTGAAATAATATCTGAATTAAAGAATATGTTTGTAAAACGTGGATTGGTTAGCCGATAATAATTGGATTGTTTTAAATATCCAAGATTTATGCTAATTATTAAAACAACAAATTTATTTACTGGTTTAGGTAAATATAATTAGGAATAGTAAAAAACTAATTAAAAAATAATACATTTACACTTTAATATCTTAACGAATTCAATAGAATATAGATAATTATGTAAATTTTTAATTCAATAGACTAATCTTAAGGTGATGAATTATTAGTAAAGACGAGAAAGAGACTAAAGTTAAAAAGGATTATTATTCTGGGAAAAAACGAATCTCTGTTTACATTACGGAAGAAACAGAAAAAGAATGGCTAGAATTCATTGAGAGAAGTGACATTTCATCGCTCTCCAAATTAGTTAGAGAAGGAATTAAATATTATATCGAAGAAAAATCCAGTTTACTCTCTCAAGATTTATCTGTTTTCACACATGCCTTAAAAGAAAGACTCACAACCATCAAAGGAAATCTCCAATTAATCTTTGAAAAATATCAAAAGGAATTAAACGACGATATTTTATCCATTATTAAAAACTTATTAGATGAGATTAAACAATTTGAAAATAGATTTATATTAAAATTAGAAAACCCGGATGCAAAAATTGCTCAATACGACATTCTATTGATTGAAGATGATTTTTCTACAATAGAATTGGTTACTAATTATTTTGATGCCAAAGGCTATACTTGCAAAGGAGTAATAACAGGTTCAAAGGGAATCGAAGAATTAAATTATAGCCTTCCAAAATTAATTTTGTTAGATATATTTTTGCCTGATGTAAGTGGGTATGAAATATGTAAAAGAATAAAATCTGATGAAAAACTCAAAAATGTTCCAATTATATATTTAACTGCTGTTCCAGATCATGAAGTAAAAGAAAAAATCCAAGAAACTAAAGCTGAGGGATACATATTAAAACCTTTTGACTTATCGGATTTCGAGTTTGTGTTTAAATATTTATAATTCTCTTTCTGTCGCAATTTAATGCTTTCTGACTACCAATGTTAATTGTTCTACTTGTTATATCTTTATCTCCATCCTTTTGGTTTTGTAACAACATTTTTTTATTACTCCCTGTATTTTTTCAGTTTAGTTTTTATCCTACTGATCTTATAAAACTAACTGACCTCAGTCAGTATTAACCCCGCATTTTTAATGTTTTAAAAAATTGAAACAATTGAAATTTATACATTTCGGGATAATAAAATCTGTCTTAATATGTTCAAAAGAATATTAAGATAACATTTATTTAAATAATTGCTATCTATGTCATTTTGTATTCAAAAGATTCTTAAATTTACACTAAAAATCTATTTAAAGTAAATTTATATATAGATTATATTATTTATAGTGCAAGACAATATTTACATACAAATAAGTGAAAAGTTAAAGTTCAAAATAAATTTAATTTTAAAGATTACGATACTTCGAAAATATAAAAAATTCAATACTAAAAATCAGAAGATGTTTTTTTTCAAACATAAAGAGCAAAAAATGAACGAGAATCTCTTAGATAGCTCTAAATTATTTTTGAAAAAAGCTAAAAGTAAGTTCTAATCAAGATTTTTAAAAGGAATAGTTAAAAATATGATATAAAGTCATCTAAAGTTAATGTGAATAATTTAATATGATGATATGATATAGAATTAAGTGATTTAAAAAATGGGTAACTCTGATAAAATTTCTGAAAAGGAATATAAAAAATTGAAGGAAAGCGAGGAAAAGTTTCGAATGATAAGTTCGAACGCGCAAGATGCTATAATACCGATTGACGATCGTGGTGTAATTTTCTATTGGAACAAAGCAGCAGAGAAAATCTTTGGCTATTCTGAAAATGAGGTAATGGGTAAGAGTTTACATTTTCTTATTGCTCCTAAACGTTATCATAAATCATTTATGAAAGGCATGGAGTTATTTAGAAAAACGGGTAAAGGGCCAGTTATAGGAAAAACGCTTGAAATAGAAGGAATAAGAAAGGATGGGGCAGAATTCCCCGTAGAATTATCAATATCCTCATTTAGTGTGAACCAAAAATGGAACGCTTTGGCTTTTATCAGAGACATAACTGAACATAAGCAAGCTGAAGAAAAATATATAGCGATTTTTGAACACTCACCAATAGCTATTGAGCTATACGATTCTGATGGTCTTCTAATTAAGGTAAATAAAGCTTGTTTAGATTTATTTGGAATAGTTGATATCAAAGAAATAGAACAATTCAAGCTTTTTGATGATCCAAATATCCCTGAAAAAGAAAAAGAGATCTTGAAGGGTGGAAAAATAATACGCTACGAGGGAGAATTTGATTTTGATAAAGTCAAACAATCAAATCTATTTAGGACTACAAAATCGGGAGTTATACACCTTGATGTAGCGATCATACCTCTATATACTAGGAATAAACAAGAGATAAGTAATTATTTAGTTCAAATTCAAGATATCACTGAGCATAAATTAGCTAAGCAAAAATTGAAGGATTATTCAAGAAACTTAGAAGATATAGTAGAACAAAGAACCCTAAGTTTTAAGAAACAAATGGAGAAAAACCAATTATATTTAGATATTGCTGGTGTTATGCTGCTGGTCATTAACGCTGATGGAACAGTTAAACGTATAAATAAAAAGGGATGTGAACTTTTAGGTTACGCTGAAGAACAAATAATAGGTAAAAATTGGGTTGTTAATTTTATTACTCAAGAAAATCGAAATAAAATTGAATCGTTTTTTAGGAAGTTAATGGCAGGAGAAATTGAACCTGTAGAATATTATGAAAATCCAATTTTAACGAAAGAAGGCAGTGAGAAACTTATTGCATGGCACAATACTATCTTGAAAGATGAAAAAGGTAATATTATAGGTACTTTAAGTTCAGGAGAAGATATAACCGAGCGCAAGGAGAAGGAGGAGGAGATACGATTACACAGTAAAATCATTGAAAATATGTCTGAGGGCGTATATCTTATAAAACTCGATGATGGAACAATTGTCTATAATAATCCCGCATTTGAAGAGATGTTTGGCTATAATCCCGGTGAAATGATTGGGAAAGATGTCGCTATTGTAAATGCTCC
>DAOUUT010000153.1 GCA_030668025.1 Promethearchaeota archaeon | reverse complement strand
GAAAAGAGATAGTAAATAATCGATATCGTCCCCAACTCTGAAACCTCCATCAGGATTTTGCATGTTAGACAAGAAATTCTTTGTTAGATTTAAAGTACTTGGAAGAAACCAAGGTCGATCAGCGGGATTAAGGATTTGAAACAGTTTTAATCCACAATATGTAGCAAAAAGCGTTGCTTCTTGACCTGGTTGTGAACCAAATCCTCCATCGTTAATATTATAACATGCTTTTGTAAAGTTTAAGATATTGCTTATTATGTTTTGAAATTTGGTGGTCTGTATTGAATCGAAATACCCCATACTAAAATAAGTTAAAATTCCAAAATAATTAGTTTCAATTGTTATTTGCCCAAATAGAGCGTTTTTTGCTTGGTAAAAGTGTAACCAATTGTAATAATCAATGGTAATCTGGTTTATAAAATTAATTTGATCAGGCGTAAGAATTAACATGCTTTCTAAAATCTTAATTGACTTCATCGCTGCCCAACCAGATGTGAAATCAGACTTAGTTACATTTGGATTTGTACTAAAGCCTCCATCATTATTTGAGCAATTTAAGACAAATTCTAACGTTTTAGAAGCGTTTGTTAAAGGATGTCCTAATAAATTTAGCGAAGAAATGGCGTAATAAGTTGATTGGACATCAGTAGTACCAGCTTCAATGTTTATATAGCCCCCATCATTTGGGTTATACAACGAATTAAAATAAGCTTCAATGAGTAATAGTTCAACGAAATTATAGGACATGTTCATTCCTAAAAAAGCTCTTACGCCATAGAAGGTCGATTCTGGATTTGAAGTTAAAGAATCATTTGCTATTCGATAACTACCTGCTAACCATGTTGAATTAATAAATTCTTCGATATTTTGATTTAGAAGTAAAGAACTCTCTGATAAACTATACGCAAGTTCAATTGCACAGAAAGTAGAAATAATGTCAGAATCGTTTAAGAACTGATTAGCCTTAAAGCCCCACCCCCCTTCGTTTAAAGAAGCTGAAAGGTAATTTGCGATATTACTCGTGTCTCCAAGATTTATCTTGCGTTCAAGATACGATTTATTGGCTATCTCTAAAGTTTCGATTGCTTCATAGGTTGAAAGCATATTTCCAAATCCTGCTATATCTGAATAGGATCCATCGGTATTTTGTTTTTCAAAGATGTAATCAAAAAAGAAATTACTGGAAAAAGACTCATTATAATTATTATTAGGATTTATTAATTCAGGAGCATAAATACTTGAAAATGTGAAATTAATAGAATCAATAGCTCTAAAATTTGGATCAATTTCTGGTTCTACAAACAGCCCTATCTCGTTATGGTGCGTGCTTGTAAATGAAGTCGCCATATTTTTAACTTGCTCTACGTCTTTTTCATCAATAAAATAAGTCCAACGAACATTTATTAAAACTAAAGTTATGATTGGAGTTCCTATAAGAATACAGACTATCATAAAATTTTTTAATCTTTTTTCGTTTTTCCGACTTAATTTTAAGATTTAATTCCACCTTCACTCTTTATTTCAGAAATATTTTCTTCATTTTCTTTTTCTCCTTCCTCTTGGATTCTAATCTGAAAGAATCTTCTAAAATTGGCAATATCCCTACTCATTGAATAAATTTTAACTTCATTCTCAAATAAGTATTTCATTAATTTAGGTAAGTTATTCTCAAAATTTTCCATTAATACTTCGATAGTTTCATTTCCAACGCGTAATACATTTTTGACTGAATTAAATTTTTGAACCATTTTTATTACTTGTTGATCTAAATTTTCGATTGAAATTCGCGCTACTAATCCCCCGCTAGGCAAAGAAGATACTAAATTTTGAGGTGTGTCAAATTCGAGTAATTTCCCCTCCCTTAATATCGCAGTTTTATCACATATTAGAGCCGCTTCTAAATCGTGTGTAATAATAAACATGGTTGTGTTTAGATGCTGATTTAACTTCTTTAGATAACTAAGTATATCATAGCGTTTCGACGCATCCACCCCCGTTGTGGGTTCGTCAAGAAAGAGAACTTGGGGGTTATGTATTAAACCAATAGCCATTGAAAGACGCTTTTTTTCGCCCCCGCTCATCCGCGATACCCGATTTTTCCAAGTGTCCTCAGGAATGTCTAATATTTTAAACAGCTTTTCAGCGGTTTCTTTAGCCTTTCTTTTGTCCATTCCATAAGTAGATGTAAAAACTCCGACATTTGCCATAGGATTTAATTCAAAATATAAATTCAATAGTTCTAGTTGAGGTACATATCCAATATTACTTAGAATTTTCGAATGATCTCTTTTATTACTAGGATCTAAACCTGTAACTACAACATTTCCACTCCAATTTTTCTTTTCAATTTGGCATGTTAGAACCCTAATAATTGTTGTTTTTCCAGCGCCTGAGATTCCAAACATACCAATGATTTCCCCTTGCTTCACACTAAAAGATACATCGTTCACAACCTGATTTTCCCCAAAGGTGACAGTTAGGTTATCTACGAGTACCATTGTATTATTCAATGTGCTTGAATTCTCCATTTTACACCTCATACTTTCTTCTTTGAAATATTATAAATGAAATAACCAACAAAAAAATGCTTACTCCTAATAAAGTAAAAAAGTCAAAACCAAATACTGATTTTCCTTTAGTAATTATTCCTGTTATCAATGGACTTCCATGAGATAAAGGAAGAGCATATGCTATTACTTGTAAATAAATCGGCATAGCATCAATAGGGATAAAAATTCCACTTAACAAAACTAAAACTAGAAATGTTCCAAAAAATAATTGATTTGCTTGGGTCTTAGTTTTGCTGAATGCACTAATAAAAATTCCTATAGCTAGACCGTTAAACCCTAAAATAAATAATGCGAGGAATAAATCAAAGACTGATCCTACTAAGTATAATCCAAAGGCTAAGGCACTTATAACAAGTGAAAGATCTTGGACAATTAAAATGCATGTATAAGTGATATATTTTGCAGATAGAATCTCTGCTCTTTTAACGGGAGTAAGTAATAATCTTGGTATAGGTTTTTCTTGTACTACTATTAAGATTGTTGAAACCATCCCAACGCCTATAACCATAAAAGATAGAACAAGTACCATATTATAATTATATGAAAAACTATAGCCTTCAGGAATCGAGAATTTTTCAAAACCACTAACATCAAATTGAGGGGTTAAATTGTTTTGGTTGACAAAAATCTTAATGGAGTCAAAAACAGCATTTAAATACTCTTGAATTTTTTTAACATCTGATGAATCTGTTATGCAATCTATTAAACCGGGATACCCCCCGGTTAACAATTCAGAAAAATCCACCGGAATTGCGATAATAATTTTAATTTTTTTTGAAGTTAAGTAATTTCTAGCTGTTTCCATAGCATATATCTCTTCGGTAGCGTTAAAAAATTGTATAAGGTTTAATAAATTCGAGCTGTTTACAGCCTCAACATATTTCGCATTGTATTCGTCTAGATTTGATTCCGTAAAATTATTTTCATTAATAAATGTGTTTGAATCGTAGGAAACTAAAACACAATCTATAGGATCGGAAGTAGAGCCTCTAATGCTAGTGGTTACACCTAATAAGGCAACTACAAGAGGTGGAACTACTAGCGCTAAAAAAATATTGAATTTGTCAGTCCATAAAATTTGAAATTCTTTTTTAACTTGCCTAAGTAATCGAAATATACTATTCTTAGAAAAATATTTTTTCGATTTAACACTGTTAGACGAATTATCTTTGGTTTGGTTGCTCCGTTTAATTCTTTACACCTCAACTTTTTTAAACTTATATGCGATATAAGCAATTAATAGAAAAACAAACGAAATTAAAAGAATAGAAAGCGTATGTTCTAGATTTAACGGTAACCCTCTTAAAGTTATATCTATTATAAGGACTGAAGCGTGGCTTAAAGGGAGCATATCTGTAAGAAATCGTGCACTCCCCAATGATTCAGGCGACATGAGAGTTCCTGAAAAAATTATAATAATAATTAGCATCATTAAATACATTTGGTTAGCTCCTTGTTCTGTTGGGCTAATTGCGGAGATAAATAAACCAATAGCTATCCCACTAAAACCAATCATTATTAAAACTAGGTAAAAATTAAACAGTGACCCTAAACTATATAAACCGAAAAATGATGTCATTATAAAAATCTCTGTAGCTTGTATTATCATTATTATAGTGTTTGCAATTAGTTTGCTAAGGATTATATCTCTTTTTGCTGTTGGTGTTATGAGCATTCGCGGAAGTGGAGCCTCAGAAACAATTGTTAGAGATGTTAAATTCATCGTAGTTCCAATTATTATTAGTGGTAAAATCATAGCCAATGAGAAGTTGAGCAATTGAGATTCCCACGAAGGCACCCCAAATTCAAGATGTGGAACCATTATTGTAAAATTTTCCATCATATTAATTTCCATGCGAAAAAGAGAGAGAGGTTCTTGGAGCGCTACTTCAACTGCACCAACAGCGCTTAGATCAGATCCATCAATATAATAGATTAATGTGGGATTAGTTTTATTTGCTACAGATTCTGAGAAATTTTGAGGAAGCACAATAAAAACATCTATTTCTTCATTTTTTAATAAATTAATACACCGAACATATGCTTCGTCATATTCTTCACTGTCAGTACTATTATAGGATCGATAAAGATCCCATGTTGTGGTATTTTGTTCCATTATCGAGATAAAAATTTCATCATACTGAGAAGAATTTGAGGGAAAATTATCGTAAGTTGGCATTTCATCGAGAGTTATAATCGCAGAGGTAAAGAATTTCGTGGGTCCAACACCCGTAGTAAGCCCAAAAATAACAATTAATATCATTGGTATTGCAAATAACATAATTAAAGTTCTTTTATCAGATTTAATTCTACCAAATTCTTTTTGGATTAATCCGCCTATATTCATTATGTTAAGCTCTTACAAGATATATTCAATAAATTTGAATATTTTAAAAATAATAAATAATAAATGATATTTAGATGAATTTTCTTAAAAATTTATTGCCTCGTTTTGTTAATAGTTTGAATTAAATTATGATCCGAAACTGGTTTTAATTCATTCATATTCAAAGGAGACCTTCTTTTTTTGTCTTTAACAATAAATCTTTGAAAAATTTCATTATTATCACTGATAAATTCCCAAAATTCTTCATAAATATCTTGTAATGTTCTAGAATTTTTTCTATTAAAGCTTTCTTCGATCTTTTTTGTTTCTTTTTTATTATCTGGCTTTTTTAGCACATTTTTGATAGAATTGTCCTTTGATACTGAAGATTCATATAGCTTTAAACTATTAACAAACTTTTCTTTGTAATTAAGTCTTAGATCTTTCTTCTTTTTGTCATTCTCTGAGTCTAATTGAAAATCTACTTTTTGGTATCCCCGTATTTTAAAATTTTTGTCGACAAACGCTTGAAAGTGGTGATCGCAAATTAATCCTTTAGGAACAGAGACGGTAGTTAGTTGAGAAGCTTGGTTAATCACGGATTTAGGGATCCGTACCGTGTTCTGAGCTTTACACACAGGACAAATAACTTGAACATATCTATTAATTGTTATAGCTTCCATACAATTATTAAAAAATAATTTAATTTATTCGTCTTACAATTTATCTACATCTTAGAATATAAATACCCCTAATTTAGAGAACAATATAGTTTCAACCTTCAAAACTAAATTTTAAGTTCAATAAATTATAATCTTTTATAATATAATCTTTTCAATGGGACAAATTAAATTATGAGTGATCAAATAACTGATATGGATGTTTTCTTTAACCCTAAATCCATTGCTATTATAGGTGCTTCAGATACTTTCAAATTTGGTTATACTATGACAAAGTATTTATTGGGTTCGAATTTTAAAACATATCCCGTAAATATAAACAAAGATAGTATTTTTGGTCATAAAGTGTTCAAAAATATTAATGATATACCAGATGATATCGAATTAGCAATTGTCGTAGTAAATAATGAAAATGTGCTTCAAATAGTGAAGGATTCTGTTAAAAAAGGAGTTAAAGGAATAATTATAGAAACTGCGGGTTTTGCTGAAACGGGCATCGAGAAATTTGTTAAAATCCAAGAAGAAATAGAAGTGATTGCTAAAAACTCGGATGTAAGAATAATTGGCCCTAATTGTGTGGGCGTTACTAATTTTAACAACAAATTTACAACCACAGAAATAGATTTTGATAAATCTATAGAAGGGGGCACTATTTCTATTATCGCACAGTCAGGTGTGTTAGGAAATATTTTTGTTGAATGGTCAGCAAGTCAGAAAATTGGTTTTTCAAAAACTATAACTCTTGGAAATAAAGTAGATGTTGATGAGATTGATATGCTCGAATATCTTGAGAAAGATACGAATACTAATGTAATAACTGTTTATTTAGAAGGCGTGAAACGAGGACCAAAGTTAATAGAAATATTAAAAAAATTGACTAAACCTGTTTTGATTCTAAAAAATGGTCGCAGCGAAATTGGTTCTAAAGCGATAAAGAGTCACACTGGCTCTATCGCTGGAGACGACAAAATTTACGATACGATTTTCAAACAATATTCCGGTATTTATCGCGTAAATAATTTTTACGAGATGTTTAATATCGCTCAAGTATTTGCTATTCAACCCTTACCTAAAGGAAAGAACATCGCAATAATTACATCTTCTGGAAGTTTAGGTATATTAGCATGCGACGAAATTGAAAGACTAGGATTAAAACTTGCAGTTTTAAATGAGGCTACTATACAAGAGATGAAATCTATCTCACCCAATTGGACTTCTTTGAAGAACCCTGTCGACTTGGGCCCGTCTTTATTTATGACCTTTAGCCAATCGTTAAAAGCGATATTAAACGATGAGAATGTAGATGCCTTATTATACCTTTTCGCAGTCCCTCAAAAACCTTTAGAAACCTTTTCTATACCAATTTCACCACACTTGAGAGAAATGAGAAACCTTTCAATCAAACTAAATAAACCCGTTATTACTTGCGTTTTTGGTTCCCATTGGGTTCTTGATTACTTTTTAAAACATTCTTATAAATATAAAATTCCAATAATGACTCAGATAAGCCACGCAATAAAGGCGTTCAAATTTATGCATGATTTTAGTAAATCAAATAAAATTTTGAATAATAATGCCGAAATTTAACGTTTTCTAATATCTTTCAAATTTATTTTTTTTAGAATAAATTTAAAAACTGGACTCCAAATTTTTTATAATCCACTTCAAACTCCTTTTAATTAAAATAAAACAATAAAAAAATAGTTAAAAAGGTGGTTATTGGTGAATAATAACTGGGACCAAATTTCGGATCGAGCTTTATTATATTGGCAAGAAATTATGACATGGTTTTTAAGCATGCCTATTCCTGCTCAAGTTTTAATCATAATGGGAACTATAGCGTCGATAATTCTGGCAGTACTTATAGTATATTTTGTGTTAAAGGGAGTTGGCTATTTAATTTATTACATATTAAAAGGGGTTTATCTTCTATTAAAGGGTATTTTTGAAGGTTTATACAAATTATTTGAAGAAATATATTATGCTATTTCTGGAAAACCTAGACCTGTTAAGAAAGCTTCTAGTAGCGAAGAACAAAAAGTATATCAGCCTCAAACTTATGTAAAACCTGAGATCGTCAAACCAGTGCTAAAGGAAGTTGAAGCAGTACAACCTAATGCTGAATACTGTAGTGAATGCGGAAGTCAATATACCGAAAAAATGCTTGAACAATTAGCTGAAAGCGGAACTGCTTTCTGCGTTTATTGTGGAAAAGGATACAAATTTACTCAAGTTGAAGCATAACAAAACTAATTTGTTTTCTTTTTCTTTTAATCTTTTTTGTTTTTATCTAATAAATTTTCCTAAAATTATTATTGTTATTTATTGGCAATATCAGAAGATTAATTTTAAATATTGTTATGACAATGAAGTAGTTACCGAATTTCGTTAATTATATTAAAATAATTTTAAAATTTGATTAAAAATGACAAATGAAAATGCCAAAAATAGTCCTTATTCGGAAAAAATATGGCTTAAATCTTACGATGCTCATGTAAAACCAAAAATTGATCTAGAGTATTATTCTATAGCAGAAATGATGAAACGTACGGCTAATAAGTACCCTAATAGTTTATGCTACGATTTTCAAGGTTCTTGTGCGACTTTTAAAGAAGCAGAAAAATATATTAACAGTTTTGCTAACTTTCTTGTTGAGAATGGTGTAAAAAAAGGAGAACGCGTCGTAATAAATTTACCAAATCTTCCCCAATTTATCGTCACGCTATTTGGAACTTTTTTCGCGGGATGTGCTGCTTCAGGGATGAATTTTTTATTACAACCGAATGAAATAAGGTATCAGTTAAAAGACAGTGGAGCTGTTGCTATAATTACTCTTGACTCTTTTTACGAAGAAAAAGTAAGGGAAGCGCTCCAAACGGGGGACACAGATGTAAAAATTGTGATTACTACTAGTGTAGCAGATGTTTTGGATTTAGAACCCGCTATGAAAGAACAACTAATTAAAATAGGAAAAGTTCCCTATGGAACAGTTGAGCCAATTAATGGTATAAAATATTTTACCTATAAAGATATTGTGGAGAAATATCCAAACGATAAATCACCTAATGTTGAAATAGG
>DAOUUT010000249.1 GCA_030668025.1 Promethearchaeota archaeon | reverse complement strand
GTTACAATCTTAATGGAGTAAAGATATATCAAACTAATGGACCTAAAGCAGATTGGGCGGTTATTTATGCTGTTACAGAAAAGAATAATGGCAACACAATGGCCCAATTATTAGTTGACACTTCTTGGGACGGATGGGAAGCCGAAAGGGTTAACATCCCTTGGACTCCAAGGATACAAATAGGTAAAGAAACTTTTACAAATATGAACATTCCTGCTGAATATGTATTAGGTGGACCAGGTGAGGGGCGGGAACACTTATTTGAAGGCCTTAATTTAGAAAGATTAGGAATCGTGTGTTTAAATATTGCTGAAGCTTGGAACGCGATTACTCATACAGTAATATATACTAACATGAGAAAACAATTTGATAAGGAAATATTGAAACATCAAGGCGTAGGATTTCCTCTGGCTGATCTCTGGGCGCAAACAACGAGCATGACTTTAGCAATCTTAAATATTTGCCAAATAATTGACGACAAAATGGAGAAACTAGGGACGCTTCCTAAAGAATTTAATTTAGCCTTGGGTGCTACTGCGTCACAACTTAAGTTCCTTAGTACAAAACTTTCTGAACGGGTGGTGTATGAATGTGCCAACCTTATGGGTGGAGCTGGGGTTTGTGATAATACCTTAATGCATGACTTATTAGGAATCACTAGGATCCAAGAGATTGGAGGCGGAACGAGACAAATACAACAGTATATTATGAGTTACGCGCTAAGACAATTGTTCCGGCTTCTGTAGTGCCCCATTTCTTTAAAATAATCTTATTTTTCTCTTTTTTTTTCTTTATTGAGATTGAAAAACGGAAACATGAATGGTACTTTAGAAGCATAATCTAAAAATTCTTCATCGTATTTGGCTTTTAAAGATAAATCTTCTATTTTTGCAAAAAGAACATATATTAAAGCTTCAGCAATCCAAATGAATAAAATCCATGATTTATCGTAATATGGTTCTTGAACAAAAGGGTAAATTGGGCTTGTATTAAGGCATATTAAAGTAAGCCCAAGAGTCATTAATATCATCCCTAAATATTGAGGATGTCTTAGATATTTATATGGTCCTTTAGTGTTCAATTTTTTTCTATTAAATAGTTGATAAAAAAAAGAATACAAGAAAAAGATTCCTCCAAATATAGCTAAATAACTCCATGGCGCTCCATAAGAAAAGAAGAATTCAAAATCCATTATTGCAATATCAGGATAACTCAAAAATGCTATTAAATATGAAATTAAGGGAATACTCATAATTCCATGCCATAAAGAAGCATTTGGTAAGTATTGAAAAACAGGAACAAGATAGCCTATTACTTTTAGAATGCCCTCTTTAAACTTATTTAAGAGATCCATATATCTTATAAAACAATGTATAATTAAATTTCTTATTATTCAAATTAATCATTTTGAGAATATTAAATGATTTTATTTATCCTTTCTATCTTTTTCTTTATTGAGATTGAAAAACGGAAACATAAATGGTACTTTAGAAGCATAATCTAAAAATTTTTCATCATATTTGGCTTTTAAAGATAAATCTTCTATTTTTGCAAAAAGAACATATATTAAAGCTTCAGCAATCCAAATGAATAAAATCCATGATTTATTATAATATAATAGTTCTTGTGCAAAAGGATAAATTGGGCTTGTATTAAGGCATATTAAAGTAAGCCCAAGAGTCATTATTATCACCCCTAAATATTGAGGATGCCTTAAATATTTATATGGTCCTTTAATGATCAATTTTTTTCTATGAAAGTGTTGATAAATAAAAGAATACAAGAAAAAGATTCCCCCAAATATAGCTAAATAACTCCATGGAGCTCCATAAAAAAAGAAGAATCCAAAATCCATCATTGCAATATTAGGATAACTCAAAAATGCTATTAAATATGAAATTAAGGGAATACTCATAATTCCACGCCATAAAGAAGCATTTGGTATGTATTGAAAAACAGGAACAAGATATCCTATTATTTTTAGAATGCCCTCTTTAAATTTCTTTAAGAGATCCATATATCTTATAAAACAATGTATAATTAAATTTCTTATTGTTCAAATTAATTATTTTGAGAAAATGAAATGAAAATCGAAGATATTCAAGACATAATCTATAAAAAGGAAGAAAACGGAATCTGTACCGTTACAATTAACCAACCCAAAAGGAAAAATGCAATGTCATTTGTAACCTTTTTAGAAATTGAGGCAGTGTTAGCAGATATGGAATCTGATAAAAATGCTAAAGTTTTAATTATTACTGGCTGCGAAGAAGCTAACGCATTTTCGTCGGGAGGTTATTTCAATATGAACATGATAAGTTCAATTCCCAAAGAAATATTGGACGAAATTGATCTTACAGATATCGCGATAAAAAGATTGTCTATGAAATTTTGGAATTTTTCTAAACCGGTAATCGCTGCTATAAACGGATTAGCGGTAGGTGCGGGTTTTACTATGCCATTATTAGGGGCTGATTTAATTTATATGTCTGAAGATGCTTGGATTGGTTTTTATTTTATAAGACGCGCAGTTATAGCGGAATTCGGCGCCGATTTTTTACTTCCTTTTTACATTGGTTTTCAGAAAACCAAAGAATTGCTTTATTTTGGTAAAGAGATAACTGCTCAAGAAGCCTACGAGCTTGGCCTTGTAAATAAAGTTTTACCCAAAGAAGAATTGATGCTATTTGTTAGAGAACAAGCTTTGAAACTTATTCCTCCTAAAGGTCCGTCTTTATCGTTAAAATTAATGAAAAAAACGATGCACGATTACTTTACAGATATCTTTTTAAAAACATTAGACCTTGAAAACGAAGCTCTCAGAACGCTTTTAAAAACCCACGACTTTAGAGAATCGTTGAAAGCATTAATTCAGAAACGAGATCCAACTTTTAAAGGAAAATAGTAATTTAAGTAATAATAATTGTTTTAACTAAGTTAGATTTGGCCTATGACTATTGTAAAAATTGGTTTTGATAACGAAAAGTATCTAAAAGAACAATCTAAGAACATCTTAGATCGAGCCGCTCAATTTGGAAATAAATTATATCTTGAATTCGGTGGAAAGCTGGTCTATGATTATCATGCTTCGCGAGTCCTTCCAGGGTTCGACCCAAATGTGAAAATGAAGCTTTTGAAGGTTCTTAAAGATAAAATTGAGGTTATTATCTGCATATATTCTGGAGATATAGAAAGGAGGAAGATTCGCGCAGATTTTGGCATAACTTATGACAATAATGCACTGAAATTAATCGATGACCTTCGAGATGGGGGGATTAACATATGTGCCGTGGTAGTGACGCGTTATAACGGCCAACAAGTAGTAAAGCAATTTATGAATAAACTGGAACGCCGTAATATAAAAGTAGTTACCCATCACCTAATTAGAGGTTATCCAACCCACATTGATTTAATTATAAGTAAAGAGGGGTATGGTTCAAATGATTATATTGAAACTTCTAAACCTATAATCATTGTCACTGCACCTGGACCTGGTAGTGGGAAATTAGCAACTTGTCTTTCTCAAATGTATCATGAGCATATAAGGGGGATTGATGCAGGTTATGCTAAATTTGAAACTTTTCCAATTTGGAACTTGCCGTTAAAACATCCTGTAAATATGGCATACGAATCGGCGACTGCTGACATCGGGGATTTTAATCAAGTGGATCCCTTTCATCTTGAAACTTATAATATTACCGCAATAAATTATAACAGAGATATTGAGGTTTTTCCGGTTGTCAAGAAAATTATGCTAAGGATTATGGGCAACAAATTAGTATATAAATCTCCCACAGATATGGGTGTAAATAGAGCAGGTTTTGCTATAATTAACGATAATTTGGTGCAGCAAGCAGCAAAACAGGAATTGATAAGAAGATATTTTCGATACAGCTGCGAATATGCAATTGGTGTTGCGGAAAAGAAAACTGTGCAGAGAGCGGAATTGTTGATGAAAGAATTAAACCTTACTGTATTTGATCGAGAAGTGGTAAAAGAGGCTCGCCAAGCGTCTATAGCTGCACAAAAAAAAGGTAAAGGAAATGATGGTGTATTTGCTGGAGCTGCGTTACAATTGAGGAATGGAAAAATAATAACAGGGAATAATTCTCCCTTGATGCATGCCGCTTCCAGTTTAGTCTTAAATACGATCAAAGAATTAGCTGGTATCCCTAAAAACATTTATCTTTTGTCTCCAAATATTTTAAAATCCATAAGTTATTTAAAATCCGAGATTTTTAATAACAAGCAATTGAGTCTTAATCTTCAAGAGACTCTTATAGCCTTAAGTATAAGTGCCGATTTCAATCCTTCTGCTAAAGTTGCAATAGAAAAACTTAAGGAACTTTCTGGTTGCGAAACGCATTCGACTCATATACCCACTCCCGGAGACGAAGCTGGTTTGAGACGATTAGGACTTAATATAACATCAGATCCAAATTTCTCATCAAGAAATCTATATATAATTTAATTTTATATAATCTCGAAATTCTTATAAAATGTGGTTGATATTTAATATTTTTATGAAGACTAATAATAATTATTATTTAATTCGGAGATGTGAAATATAGAATTGACAGATACCAAAAAAAGTAATACGCGATTTATATTCATTACGGGGGGTGTAATGTCTGGTATAGGTAAGGGAGTTGTTACCGCTAGTATAGGAAAGGTGCTCCAATTCCGGGGGTTCAATATTTCGGCAGTTAAGATCGACCCTTACCTAAATGTTGATCCAGGAACGCTTAATCCAATTGAACACGGTGAATGTTTTATTACAGAAGATGTATGGGACTTTACACCCGTGCCAGGGTCAGACGAAAGATGTTATAAAATTTCTGAGATAGACCAGGACTTCGGGACTTACAGCAGGTTTCTGGGTATCGAGATGCATCCTTCACATAATATAACTTCTGGCCAGATTTATTTATCAACTATCTTAAGTGAAAGAAAAGGTAAATTCTTAGGAAAAACAGTACAATTAATCCCTCACGTGACTAATATTATAAAGAAAAGATTACTGGAAATCTCAGAAAGTGAGAATTTAGATGTGTTATTAATTGAATGTGGAGGGACTGTAGGCGATTTAGAATCAAGCATTTTTTTAGAAACATTCCGACAGATCAAATTGGAAAATGTTCATCGCACGGCTTTAGTTCACGTAACTCTTGTTCCTTATTCTCGGGCGGTTGGTCAACAAAAATCAAAACCAACGCAACATTCTGTTAGAATGCTTCAAAGCGTAGGTTTACAACCAGATATTATAATTGGTCGGAGTGAAAAACCTTTAGATGACGATATAAAATCGAAAATCTCCCTTTACTCAAACATTCCAGAAGCTGCAGTAGTTTCAAATCCAGATCTAGATGTAGTATACGAATTACCTTTATTATTTGAGGATCAAGGGTTAGGAGATTTTCTTTGTGAACTTATAGATTTAAAAGCAAAATTAGTTTCGTACAGCGAAGTCACCAATTATTCTGAATGGGTAAAAATGGTAGAGTTATACAAAAACGCTAATAAAACGGTAAGAATTGCGATGCCTGGCAAATATTTTAATATATCTGATTCGTATATTTCCATCAACGACGCCTTAGAACACGCAGCGGCTCATCAAGG
>DAOUUT010000286.1 GCA_030668025.1 Promethearchaeota archaeon | reverse complement strand
GGTGGTAATATAATAGAATTTACCGAAACGTGGAAAACACCATTTAGGGCATTTTTAATTAATACTTTTATGCCTCAACTTAAAATTAAATTACACGCAGATAAGATACAGCTTGCTGAAATGATAAAAGTTCTTGAACCAAAAGAAGTATGCTTTTTCCATCAGTCTCCAAAAAAACTTATTAAAGCAGTAGAATACGTAAAAGAGTTGGGCGTAGAGAAAGTATCTTTACCTAAAAAAAGAAGATTATTGATTTTAAACTAAATTTTATAGTATTAATCTCGTAAAGTAGGATTTCAATATTCTAAAAGCAAAAATCATAAAAACTAAATTTGTCAATTTCTTATCTAATATATTACATATCAGTAGAAATGGTGAACTGAAATTTATTCAGATAAAGTAATGGATCATTTTCGAAATCCGCGTAATATGGGAGAAATGAAAGATGCTGACGCGATAGGAGAGGTAGGAAACCCCGTTTGTGGAGACCTCATGTATATCTATATTAAAGTAGAAGAAAAAAATGGAGCAGAAACAATAAACGATATTTCATTTCAAACATTCGGGTGTGCGGCTGCGATCGCAACTTCTTCCATGATAACAGAATTAGCCAAGGGTAAAACGCTTGATAATGCCATGAAGATATCTAGAAACGATGTTGCTGAATCTTTAGACGGATTACCTCCAATTAAATTGCATTGTAGTAATTTAGCTGCTGATGGATTGCAAGATGCAATTAAGAAATACCGTGAGAAGAAATAATAAAAACATATATAATTTCTTTAAAACTAATTAAATCTTATTTTGTCAGGAGTACTTCACCTGTTATTTTTTAAAGTAGTAATATTTAAATACATATTTTTATGTATATATTCTAAAGTATTAAAATAAAAAACACGAGGATTAAATTATGATTTTTAATGAAATGCATGACGACATGGGACACATGATGGATTGGTTTACTCCTAACGGAGCATTAATTTCTCTAGGAGTTATTTCTTTTATAACAATTATTGTTATTTTATTGTTCGTCCTTAATCGACACACGAATCGTGAAGAGTACTTAGAAGATACAATTGAAATTAGAACTCCTTCCGTAATACATGAGGAATTTAAACCATCTGAATTAACTAATTATTGTCCAGAATGTGGTTCAAAATTAGATGATCGTAATTCTAAATTTTGTCCTTTATGTGGAACAAGCCTATAGTTTCAACATAAAACGAATACTTTTTTTTTAAGATTTTTAAATGATTTTTACATTTGTTCATTTTTAAATGCTTTTGCACAATGTTTACAGCAAAAATTTAAATCTTTGTTTCCAATTTTTTCACTGTGATAATTACTGTAAAGTTTAACCCCACAACTGGCGCAAATTTCTAATCTGGATTGGATTGCAACATCTATTAAGTTGTTAAATCTTAAGAAGATTCTATTGATGAAATCATGACCTTGAGATGTGAGTTGAAAACCTTGAGAGCGTTTCGATGTTTTAGATTTTGTAACATCCTCTACATATCCTTGAGATTTTAAACTTTTTAAGAAATCGTATACATAAGTTGGGCTAGCGGTTTTCCCTAAATCCTTTTCTAGTTTTTTAAGAATGAAATACCCTGTAACTGTATCATTTGATTTTAATAACACTAACATGTAAAATTTGGTGAGATTTTGAATTTTAATTTCAGTTTCTTCAACCATAATGGCATTACCTATCTTTTTTTAAATATTCTTTTAATTTAGTATTGATCTTTAGAATATAAAAAGAATATTTAAATATATACTTTTTAATATATATATTAAAGTATAATTTTAATTAATATATAAAATAGAAATCATGAAAGATATTTCGTTAAGAGTTTTAAAGAAAAGATCAATTATGTTTTCAAATTATAATAAGAATCTATATTTAATTATTACAATAATGAAGAATTAAGAAAAAAGGTGATTTTTGAATGGTAGAAACAAAAGAAGATATAAATTTGAAATTATCAGGAATGACTTGCGCAAACTGTGCGTTGAAAATTGAGAATAAACTTGGTAGTCTTGAAGGAGTCAAGAACGCTGTCGTTAATTTTGCAAATGAAGAAGCTACAGTAGAGTATGATCCAAATATAACAAATTATGACATTATGCAGACTTCGGTGAAAGATCTTGGTTATAATGCCTCTTTAGCTAGGGTTGAATTAAAAGTAGTAGACAACTTATCAGAGGAGAATTTTGAAAGGCTAATTAATGAAGTCTTGAACATTAAAGGAATTCATGATGTTAGAGGAAATTTTAAAGCCTCAAAATTATTCATTGGATTCAATGAATTGGCACTAGACGATAATGGAGTATATTCTAAAGTTAAGAAATTAGGTTACAATATTGAAAAATCAGCCGGAACAATGGATTTAGAAATTGTGAAGCATAAGAAGGAAATGAGATATCGACTTCGAATTATGTTAATTTCTTTAGTATTTTCATTAATAATTACTCCCATAAGTTGGTTTGTTGTAGATTCATTCGAAAGAAATATAATCCTTTTCTTTCTTGCGTTAGTGAACTTTTTGATTTGCGGGTCGTTTTTCGTAATTGGAGCGTACAAATCATTAAAAAACAAATCTACAAATATGGATGTACTAGTTGCATTAGGTACACTGACTGCGTTAATTTACTCTATTCTAACAACTTTCTTAATATCAGGAAAAACGTTCTATGAAGCCATGAGCTTGATAATAACTTTCCTTTTAATTGGTAAGTACCTTGAACATAAAACTAAAGGGCAAGCTTCAGAAGCTATCAAAAAACTTATTGGTTTGCAACCGAAAACTGCTACAATTATAAAAAATGGACAAGAAATAGAGATTCCTATTGAAGAAATTGAAGTCGGGGATGTGTTAGTAGTAAGACCTGGCGAAAAATTTCCCGTTGATGGGAAAGTAGTGGAAGGAAAAACAAAGGTAGACGAATCAATGATTACAGGAGAAAGTAAGTATGTTAAAAAAGAAATAGACAGTGAAGTAATTGGAGCAACAGTGAACCAAACCGGTCTAATTCATATGGCAACTGAGAAAATTGGAAAAGAAACCTTGCTATTTCAAATAATAGATTTTGTTAAGCAAGCTCAAAGTAGAAAAGCAGCAAAACAACAATTAGCTGATAAGATTAGCAACTATTTCGTTCCTGCTGTTGTTGTAATTGCTATCTGTGCTTTTCTCTATTGGTATTTCATCGGAACTCAAATATATCCTTCTCTTCAAGCTACACAACTGGAGACATCTTTACAAGTATTTACATCAATAGTGGTTATTGCATGTCCTTGCGCTTTAGGATTGGCTATTCCTACCGCGGTCATGGTTGGAACGGGTAAAGGAGCTGAAAATGGTTTATTAATTAAAGGTGGAGATTCGTTAGAATCTATTAATACAATTAATACGATAGTGTTTGACAAAACAGGTACTTTGACTGTTGGTAAACCTAAGGTTTCCGAAATCTATTCAGAGAAAAGTTTAACGGGATCAGGTTATGACGATAATGATGTTTTGCTTTATGCTGGAAGCGCAGAGATGGGTTCAGAACATCCACTTGGAAGAGCTATTATAGAAGAAGCAAACCAAAGGGCTATAGGTCTCGAACCATTGACTGAATTCGACGCTGTTCCAGGGAAAGGGATTAGGACCAATATTAAAGGAAAGAGTGTATTGATTGGTAATGAAAAATTAATGGTTGATAACAAAATCTCAACTAAAGATTATAAAGCTAAATTTCAGGAATTTCAGCAACAGGGAATAACCACTATCTTAATTAGTATTGATGATAATATAAGGGGGGTTATAGGAATCTCAGATAAGATGAAGGATCAAGCACCTTATGCTTTAGATAAATTAAGAGAAATGGGAATTGAAATTTACATGATTACGGGGGATAATTTGCAAACCGCAT
>DAOUUT010000297.1 GCA_030668025.1 Promethearchaeota archaeon | reverse complement strand
CAAAGAAGATCCGATGAAAGAAATCGAAAGCACATTGAAACAAAGAGAAACTTTTTATGATGTATCGGCAGAATTTGTTATTAACACCACAGATAAAATAATTGATGAAATTGTAAGTGAGATCATTGAAAAAACTAATATTTGAGAGAATAGATAGAAATTGAAAAAATTTGGTTATAAGCGTTTTAAGAATAAAAAACCTAATACATTGCTTAAGTGAGGGAGGTAGGAAAGCTTTTGAATAGTATCGGAAAAAATTAACGCAAATTCTAGGAAGTACAGATAACTAATTTAATATATTTTTAACAAGGAGTCTATTTACATTTTCACTTCAATTTGTAAAGATGACATAACACAAATTTATTGTAAAACCTAAATTTAAATTTGAAAAACCTATTATTTGTTCAAAAAACCCTCGAGAAAAAAAATGACGGAAACTAAACGAACTAAATGTGAAAGTTGTGGAGAAGAAAATCCTCGGAAATTACACGAAGAGCCTGATAAAACACAAGTACTCTATTATTCAATGCAAGGAGCACCAGTGTTTAAGAAAAAAATTAAATGCGGTACATGTGGCGCTGTATTTGATAGAGGTCAATAATTATAATTTCTTATCTGTTATTAAATAATAATTGATAAGAGTTCCTTATTCTTTTCATATTTAATTTTAAAAAAAATTTGCATTAATGAATTCATTATGAGCAATAAATCACATCCAATAATCGTAGGAGCTGCTCAGTTCACACAACATAAACATACTCTTGAGCCGCTTGATCCGCTTAATCTCATGGCTAAAGTATGTAAGATGGCTTTAAATGATGCTGGTGCGCTAAATTTGAAGGATTTTATTAATTCAGTTTATATGGTTAATATTAATAGTTGGTCTTACGAAGATGCTCCAGAAGAACTTAGCAAGATACTCTGTTTAAAACCCGAACATAAAGTTTATTTACCTGATGGGGGAGATAGTCCTCAGATGTTAGTAAATAAGGCAGCGAAGGCTATAACATCTGGACAAAGCCAAACAATTCTGATTACGGGTGGAGAAGCTTCTTATTCCAGATACAAGGCAAAAAAGGGTAAACTTAATCTAAATTGGCCTCAATGGAAGGATCCTAAGTATATGGAGGGTAAATTGTGGAATGGCATAAATGAATTTGCAAATAAATATAAGTTGAAATATCCTTCCGTTACATACGCCATTCTTGAGACTGCTGTACGCACTGCTTCAGGAAGAAGTTTGGAAGAACATAGAAATTACATAGGTAAAATCTTTGAAGATTTCTCAAACATTGCATCTAATAACGCCCACGCTTGGACCAATTGTTCTTATTCTGCTAAAGAAATTATAACGCCTACTCTTAGTAACCGTTATATCACCCACCCTTACACTAAACTTATGTGTTCTAATGTATTTGTAGATCAATCTAGCGCGTTAATAATGACAAATGAAGAAAACGCTGAGAAGCTGAAAATTGACCCTAAACTCTGGATTTATCCAATGGGAGGCGCAGACTTAAAAAATATTTTTAATATTACTCAACGCCCAAAGCTTTATAATTCACCCGCAGCAAAAGAAGGAGTACATTTAGCATTAGGACAAGCTGGACTTAAACTTGATGATATTGATTTATTTGATATTTATAGTTGTTTTCCATCTATTGTAGAAATTATTAAAAATGAATTAGGGATAAAGGAAGATGATCCTCGCCCATTATCAATTATAGGGGGGCTTCCGTTTTTTGGTGGTCCATGGAGTAATTATTCTTTACACGCAATCGTTTCTGCTGTATCTCTTATTCGTAAAAATCCATTATTGAAGATAATGGTTATAGCTAATGGTGGATATAACACGAAACAATCTTTTGGGATATACGGGACTGAACCACCTGTTTTACTTTGGGGTGAACAAAATAATGCTGAAATACAACAATCTATCTTAGCCAAACAATTACCAGAACCTATAGAACAAGCTAATGGTAAGCTTACTATTGAGGGATATACAATAACTTATGATCGAACTGGAATGCCCAAACAAGGGATAGTAATAGGAATTCTTGAAAATAATCGTCGTACTATAGCTTTTATTAATGCTGTTCCAGATATTTTAATTAAATTAGAAAAGCAAGAACTCGTTGGTCAAAAGTTGCCCGTTTATTATGACATTAACCTAGATCGAAATATCATTAATCTCAAGAATTGGAATTAAAAAAGAATTGATGCATTTCTCGTAAAGTTTTGATATTAATTTGTCCAGGGGCTGTTTTATCTCCTAGAGAACCATATGTCCATAATGAACCAAATTTAACACACGTAATTCTGGAAAAAATCCCCAATTCACCCATAGCAAAACATACTATCTTTTTGTCGCCTTGTGAAAGTGTACTACAAATTTTTAAAATGTTTAAATTATCCTCGAATTTTTGAGGAGTAAATATTAATTTAAAAACACTTTCATGTATTTTATCTAAATCTATAGAGCACTCATGAACCAGCTTATTTTTAAGCTCATCTAGAAGAAGAATTGTTTCTTCATATGTTGGAGTACCTTCAAAGTCATGAAAAGAGAAAATTAAATCTACATTGTTTTTGCAAGCTAAATTTGTAATTATTTTTAGAATCTTAAAATCAGACTTCATTTCTATATCCAAATAATCGGGTTTTGCTTCAACTAATAACTTTAAAATTTGTAATCGTTCATCTCTATTAAGATTATATTGACCTCGCTCTTGAATTCTCCTAAAAGTAAAGATTAATGGTATTTTAGCAGTGTTAAGGCTCAACAATTCTGTTAAAAAGGAAAAAGTGATAAATTTAACTTCATTTATGTAATCAAATCTAAATTCGATTAAATCAGGCTTTTTTTCTAGCGATGATTCTACTAATTTTCTATTTATATTAAGATCAGCAGATTTAATTGGAATTGCAATACAGATCTTGTATTTCATTATAATCCTATAAAAAAAATTATTATAAAAATAAATTTACACTTCTAGTATTTTTTTAATATCCTTCTCGGTTAATTCTAAAGTATTTTCAGCGTTTATCTTTCTCATCAATTTTTTCTTTTTGTAGTATTTGATTATTGGTTTTGCGTTCTTTTCGTAAGTATCTAACAGGTTTTTTAAGGTTTCTTCATTATCATCGCTCCTTTGTTCAAATTTAATTTCAGCGCCACATTTATCGCAAATACCTTCTGTTTTTGGTGGAAGAGTATATTTATTGTATATTTCACCACAATTTTTACAAGAATATCTTCCCAAAATTATTTTTG
>DAOUUT010000100.1 GCA_030668025.1 Promethearchaeota archaeon | reverse complement strand
TTTTGTTGTATTAAGTCTTGCGATTTTTATGTCTTTCTCATCGTAAGTAGTAATACCGGGCGCTCCAACCCAGTAAGTGGATTTAGTAAACAAAGGCTCAATTATTAGAACTCCACCTGTTTTTAAGTGATTACTAAAATTCAGCATCGTTTCTTCTAAATTAGAATACGTTTTTACATACCCAATTGAGCTAAATAAGCATAAAATTACATCAAATTTGGTATTAAGATTAAAATTTATCATATTAGCTTGTTCGAAAATCACATCCTTAACTCTACTTTTAGCAACTTCCACCATTTCGTTGTTAATATCAATACCCGTACAGGAAAAATCGTCTTTAAAATATTCTAAATGCTTTCCTGTCCCACATCCAACATCAAGTAACTTATTGCCGTCTGATTTTTTATATCTTTTTATTAAATCTTTAATTGAATAAGCTTCTTTCTCATAATCTTTCCAATGATAAATCAAGTCGTAGTATTTGGCTAATTTTTTATACATAATTTAATATTCCTTATTTTATTTTAATTCAAACTTAAAATCTTTCTCGCTTCGTAAGGAGATGCGATGTCTCTACCTATTTCTTTTGAAATCCTAACAATTTTTTCGACTAATTCACTGTTAGACTTAGCTAATACACCTTTAGAAAGGTAAACATTATCTTCAAAACCTACTCTAGCATGGCCGCCTATAGCTATAGATAAAGTAACCATAGGAAATTCATGTTTTCCAATAGCACACACGGTAAATGTAGAATTTTTCGGAATACTGTTTATCATAAACACCAAATCTCGAGATGTTGCTGCTATACCTCCGATGACGCCTAATACAAAGTTAAAATGCATTGGATCTTTGATATATCCTTTGTTATTAAGTCGTAATGCCATGTCGACCATACCCTTATCAAAACATTCCAGTTCTGGTTTAATTCCACGAGAATTCATTTCTTGAGCAAAATGAATGATCGTATTTTCTGTATTAACGAAAATTTCGTCACCGCCAAAATTCATCGTACCACAATCAAGAGTAGCCATTTCGGGTGGAGGGTCCATAAAAATAGGTTGTAGTCTCTCTTCATTACTCATCCCTATAGCGCCCCCAGTGGAAGGTTGAACGATAACATCGGGACATCTATTTTTTATTTCATCGACACACGATTGGAACCGTTTTAAATTTTGGGTAGGCGTTCCGTCATCTTCTCTCACATGCAGATGAATAATACTGGCACCAGCTAAAAACGCTTTTTCTGCTTCGATCCCTATTTCTCTAACAGTATAAGGTATATTTGGATTTTGTTTCTTTGTTACTTCAGCTCCGCATATGGCGGCAGTTATTATTAATTTGTCCATCTAGATTCTCTCTATAATAATGTTTTACATTCATTTAGAGATTCAGCAATCATATTTACGGCATCTTCTAAATCATTTTTTGTATGCCTATAACAAATATATCCATGATGATATGGTTGTAAGAACACTTTCCGTCGAATTAATTGTCTATAAAACTCCTCTCTCAATTTTCGATATAAATAATTTGGATCGGGGTCAAATGTTATGTAAGGCATCCAAGGGCTTCCCGAAAATGTACATGGAACACCACTATCTTCTATTACTTGTTTAACATTTTTACCAAATATTTCACCATTTTTACGAATAACACCTAAAACATCGTCTCTCTCCATTATTTCTATAGTTTTAAGTGCCGCTACTTGGGGTAAACTATTTGGAAAGAAGGTTGAACTTAGAAATACTTCTTCGATTAATGTATTCATGATTTCTTCTTTACCTGCAAGAAAACTAATTGGATAGCCATTTGCCATCGCTTTACCGAATGCTGCAAGATCAGGTATAACTCCCAATTCTTTTTGAGCACCTCCAAGATTAACTCTAAAACCAGTTCGTATCTCATCATACATTAAAATAGCCCCATATTTATCTGCTAATTCACGCAACCCTTCCAGGAACCCTGGTTCAGGCATTTCTAATTCATGCCCTCCAGGATGATTAATAGGAGTAACAATAATGGCCGCCACATCATTACCATGAGTATTCATCAGTTTAGTGACGTGTTCTAAGTTATTATATTCAAACTCGTAAACATCCTCATATAGTTTTTCAGGGATTCCTCCTTTACCTTCGACGCACCAAGAATGCCAACCATGGTATCCACAACGTAATATTTTTAATCGTTTTGTATAACCCCGAGCAACGCGAATACCAATAGTAGTAGCATCAGAACCCGTTTTTACAAATACCATTTTTTCACAACATGGTATTAAATCTTTTAATTTTTTGGCTAATCTGTTTTGTATTTGCTGAGTCAAAGACATGCAAAATCCCTTATTTTTAATTTGATCTATTACGGCATTATCGATTTCCTCTTCCCTATGCCCTATAATAATAGGTCCATAAGCACATAACATATCAAGATATTCATTTCCATCAACATCAATAACTTTACCTCCCTTGGCAGTTTCAAAAAAAATAGGATATTCTCCCTCTACAAAGTTATAAGGACGCCGAATCCCCAAAATAGCTCCTGGGATTAATTTCAATGCCTCTTCATATAATCTATTTGAATTATCTAAATTTAATTTATTTACCACAATTCATCTCCATTTATTTCTATAATGAGAATAGGTAAGAAACATAATTTTTGAATATTTTTAAATAAAATTCAAAGATTACAGCAATTTTAATTGGTAAAATTACCAAATTAAATCGTTAATTACATTTATATCTCTGTCAGCTTCTTTTTTACCAAGTACTTTTCTAATGCGTAAATCGTTGATTGAATCTTCGAGTTTAGTATCCAAATTTTTAACATCCATCAAATTGCCTTTTTCTCCTCCTTTATCGACTAAATTTATCATCGCGTTATCTTTATTCATTAAATCTCTTAATTTTGTTCTAAAGGAATCCGTTACTTTTGTCCGTTGGATTTTCCCTTTTTTTATCAAAATAGGAAAAACGGGAGCCCTTTCTGTAGTTCTGCGAGTATTTTGATCTACAAAGTAGAAAATAAACATAGGTATCCCTACGATCACATCTTTAGTCATAATCTCAATAGAATAAGTTTTAAAGAAGTTTTGAACGTTAGTCATTTCAATATCTTTAATTTTTTCAATATTATCAAGACAAGATTGCTTTTCTTGTTTGATTCTTGCAACGATGTCCTCAGCTGAAGTAAGGTCGCTACTGATTTCACTGTGTTTCGTTTGAATTTTATTTTCAATCTCAGATTTTTTCCTCTCAAGCTCTCGAATTTTTTGTTGTTTGGATTTTTCTAAATCGTTTATTTCTCGTTGTACATTCTTCCTTATTTGAGCGATTTCGGATTCATATCTGCTAATTGTATTCCCTATATCTTGATATTTTATGCGTAAGTCTTTTAGTGCACCTTCAACTTCAAACAAGTCGTTTTTATTAATTGAATTTTTTAGTCTATCGACGCTATTTTTTGTTGCGCTAAGATTGTTGTAAAGATCGCCAGTTTTATCGTTAACTTTATACTTTCCACTTTTAATTAATTCTTCAGGCGTAGCTTCTATTTTTCGGGTTTTCTCAGCTTCTAACTCTCTAGTAACTATTGCCAATTGCTTTTCTTCTTCGCTCGTATCGACTTTTCGGCTCTTAAATTTGTCAGCGTCTTGGGCACCGCGTTGAATCCACTTATCACATAGTTTGATAATAACCTGACCATAATTATCTAATAGTTTAACATCTTTTTGAGATATGAAATCAAAAACTTCTGGATTTATTTTTGCTTGGTTTATGCTTTTAGGAATAGGGCCTCCTTCTAAGAGGAAATATGGTTCACTAAATGAACTAATATTGTATTGATTTAAGAAGAAGTTTTTAAAATACTCAACTTCACTAGCGCTAAAAAGAGCTTCTTGAATTGCCGTACCTCTTTTATAATTTTTAAATTTCTTTAAATAGTTACTATTATACGACGCCAAAGAATTTAAGAATGATTCAGAATCGGCACCTTGAATTATATTATCTGGACCAGGTGGCGTTTCTGAAAATTTCCCTACATTTAATTTCTCTTGTTTATTTAACAGATAACTACAAACGCAAGCACGAGTTTCATTTAAAGGAACTAAACGAACTGGCCAAAAACAAGCACTTATTCTATTTATCTTGCCTAATTTTTTAATTGTCTTTCCATAAATGTTTACACATTCGTTTAATGCCATCGCCAGTTCATCTAGTAATGTAGCTTTTGAGCGGGCGGGGATCACATCGCCAACATTAATTAGAAAAGGAATTATTTTATCTACCATTTTTTTGAATCACATAAATTTTCTATTTTCTATATTAAATCTAAAAATGAGTTAAGTAAATAAATTTTTGCCTCTAGATTTTCAATGTTATTCTTTGAATTAAAAACTTAAAAGAAGGAAAAACCAAATATATATTAAAATAAGTTATTAAATGATGGTAAAATATGGTTGAAAAGTTTCTAGAAGGAAGGGGGGCTTTAATAACGGGAGGAGCTAGCGGTTTTGGAAGAGGTGTTGCTTACGCTTTTGCTGAAAGAGGTGCTGATTTAGTTTTAGTTGATATTAATGAAGATTTATTGGAAGAAACTAGTAAAAAGATTGAACAAGAAACAAAACAAAAAGTAGTGCCAATTGTCTGCGACGTTTCAAAATCAGACCAAGTAGATTCTATGGCTAAACAAGCGTTTCAAGAGTTAGATAATATCTATGTTTTATTTAATAACGCTGGATTAGGAACTCAGTTTGGAAGAAATATCCTAAGAATAAAGGAAGATGATTGGGATAAAACTATGAACGTAAACTTGAAAGGTCAATGGCTTGTTGCTCGAGCTTTATGTAGGAAAATGAAATCACAAAAATTAGAACCGTTAGCAGGAAAGGTGATATGCACGGCTTCTATAGCGGGTATGGATGTAGATCCTTTTATACCCGCTTATAGCATAACAAAAGTTGGAATTATTGGATTAATGCAATTATTAGCGAAAACATTAGCTCCAAAAGTTACAGTAAATGCAATTTCACCCGGTTATCACGCAACAGGAGTTTATCTTAATTCTGTAGACGATATGATAATTACTATGAAACACGGAAATGTCAAAACACCATTAAATAGAGTTGGAACAGTAGAGGATGTTGTAAACCTTGTAGTATTTTTAGCATCTCCTTCATCAAACTTTATAACAGGGCATAATTTTGTGGTAGATGGTGGTATTGCAGAAATTGGGGTCCCTCCTTTTCTTACTAAGGATAATATTTATTAATTTAAACTTTTTTTTTTATCTTATCTTTTTTCTATGCTTGTTAAATATATACTCCTATTCTATAAAACATTTCATCGAAATAATGAAGCTATGAAAGATTTAATATATATTTATCAACATATTTTATTGATTGGTAATTTAAAATCTATTTTTTTTTTAGGGTTTCTGACATTAAAAAAGGTTAAAAATTTATATACTATAGAAAATCGATAATTAATTAAAACTATAAAAAAATTTAATTTTAAAGAAGTGATAAAAATGATTGAAATTATACTTGCTATATTTCAAATAATTGGAGCTATAGGCATTGGGGGATTCTGGATATATTTTTTCTTAGTCGAGAATAAAAATCCTGAAAATACTGAAGTTTTTCTTGCTTATGAAAGATCCTTTCCAATTCCAGACATATTTTGGGCTACACCTGCTCTATTACTTGCAGCAATTGGTCTATTGACTGGTGAAAGATATGGTATCTTTTTTTCCATAGCTGCAGGAAGTGCTATATTATTTCTAGGGCTATTAGACATCTCTTTTAATGCCCAAAATGGTGGATATAAGAAGAGTACATCTGATACAATAATGACCTTAGTTATTAACTTATACTGCGTCATTTTTGGGATACTATACATGGTATATGGTTTTATAAATTTTTAATAGAACTAAAAATGAATAAGATTAGTAACATATAAACAGAAAAAGTGAAAAGAATGGTAAAAGAAAAATTAATGGAAAAACAACCATTTAAAGGGAAAATAGCTGTAATTCCTGGTGGATCAAAGGGAATGGGCAGAGCCACAGCAAAAGAGTTTTATATGTTAGGTGGAAGCGTTTGTATAATTGCCAGAGGGATGGATGCATTAAAATCAGCTGAGGAGGAAGTTAAAAAGCTTAAAACAGATAATTCTCAGTTTGTCGAAACCATTTCATGTGATACTACAGATATGGATAAACTTACACCTTTACTCACAGACTTTATTAATAAACATGGTATTCCAGATTACCTATTTAATTTTGTTGGTTATGCATACGCTCAATATCTCGAGAAATTAACACTTGAAGATTTCAAAAAGAATATGGATGTTAATTATTACGGTCAATTAGTTCCTACTTTAATTTTGTTGCCATATTTAATGAAGGCAAAAAGTGGATATATTTCTTTTACATCATCAGTATCGGGATTTTTAGGTATTATGGGATATACTACATATACTCCTACTAAATTTGCTATCTTGGGATTAGCTGAAGTTTTAAGAAATGAATTAAAACCATATAATGTTAATATATCCGTTTTATTTCCTGCTGATGTTGATACCCCCGGATTTGCAGAGGAGAATAAGTCAAAACCACCTGAATGTGCCATAATTTCAGAAGCAGGAATATTAATGATTCCTGAGCAAATAGCTGAAATTTTCATTGAAAGCATTTTAAAGAAAAAGTTTGAAATTTTACCAGGTAAAGCAAAATTGTATAGAAAATTGAAACGTCTTTTTCCAGATTTAGTAAGAAATATAACCGATAGTGATTACAAGAAAGCCCTTAAAAAAACTGGAAGACAAATTTAATATTTTTTATTTTTTATTTTAAAACTATATTGTTTTTAATTATTTAATAGAATTACAATTATGAAAAAAAATAATTTAAAAGATAAAATAGCAATTATTACAGGAGCAGCAGGAGGTATCGGGAGAGAAATAGCAAAATTATTTGATATATATGATACAAAATTAGTTTTGACAGATATTAATGAAGAAGGCTTAAGAGAAATTGCAAAAGAGCTTTCACAAGATCCATTAATTATTCCTTGCGATATAACAAAAATCGAACAAGTAAAAAACTTAATTTCACAAACGAATTCAAAGTATGGAACAGTAGATATTCTTATTAATACAGTTGGTATTATTATTCCTGCTCTTTTCGAAAATACTAATTATTTAGATATTGAAAAACAAATTGATGTTAATTTATTAGGCATAATTCGTTGTACCAAAGAAGTTATTCCAATAATGAAAGATGCGGGAGGGGGAAATATCGTTACTATTTCTTCTCTTGCAGGAATAGTTCCAGAAACTTATAGTTCAATTTATACAGCAACCAAGTTCGCCCTCAGAGGTTTTGATCTAACCCTAAGTCTTGAGCTTAAAAAACACAATATAACCGTCTCCACTATTTTTCCTGATTCTGTAGATACCCCTATGTTAGAATACGAAGCAAAGCATGGCGGGTCGCCCTTAACATTTTTAAGTGACCCTGTAAAGACTGAAAAAGTCGCTCAAGCAGTATTAAAAGCAATTCTCAAAAATAAGGTAGAGATTTGTGTCCCTCACCTTCAAGGAGCTTTATCTAAATTTATTATGTGTTTCCCTAAGAGAGTTCAAAAAATGTGGCCAAAATTTGAAAAGAAAGGAGAGAAGAGGAAACAAGAGTTTTTAAGAAATTTAGATTAACGATTTAATAGAGAAAAAAGATTTCAATTAAAAGGAAGTAATTTCAGTATGCGAAAAATAGGCCTTATTATAAATCCTATTGCGGGAATGGGTGGAAGCGTAGGACTTAAAGGAACGGATGGTGATACAATTAAGAAAGCTATTAAAATGGGGGCTAAGCCAATAACCCCTGATAGAATTCGCTCTTTTCTTTCTAATATAAAAACCAAAGGTAAAATTCATTTATTAGTTGCTCCAGGAAATATGGGCGCTAATATTGTGAAAGAAACGGGCATAGATTTCGAAATAATAGGTGATATTACTCAAGAAACTACCGCCGAAGATACAAAAAAAATAGCTAAAATGATGAAACAACAAAATATTGAATTATTGATTTTTTGTGGCGGAGACGGGACAGCCAGAGATATTCACGATGCCATTGGCTTATCTATACCTGTTGTGGCAATACCTTCTGGCGTTAAAATGTTCAGCTCTGTTTTTGCCATTAACCCTAGAGCTGCTGCCGAAATTGTTGATAAATTCATAAAGGAAACAGTAGAACTTCAAGAAAATGAGGTTTTAGATATCAATGAAGAATCGTTTCGAGAAGGAATTTTAGATTCAAGACTATATGGATACTTAAATGTTCCTAAAGTTATAAATCTTCTACAGGCTGGAAAGGATGGTTCTAAAATAGGAAGATCCATTGAAGAAAATAAACATGAAATTGCTCAACATGTTATCGAAAATTTAGAAGATGATACATTATATTTACTTGGGCCCGGTACAACTGTAAAAGCAATCACCGATCAGTTAAAGTTAACAAAAAGCTTACTTGGAGTGGATGCTCTTTATAACGATAAGATTGTGGGGATAGATTTAAATGAACGTGGAATCCTAGAACTTTTGGGTAAAAATAAAAAGGCAAAAATTATTGTCTCGCCAATAGGTGGGCAAGGATTTATTTTTGGAAGAGGTAATAAACAAATTACTCCTGAAGTTCTAAAAAATATTGGAAAAATGAATGTTATTATAGTTTCAACTGAAGAAAAAATTAAAGGTTTAAGATGTTTAATGGTAGATACTGGCGATATTAAGACTGATGAAATGCTTTCAGGACTTGCAAAAGTGATAATTGGATACAAGGAGGAGCTAATAATAGAAATTGAATGTTAAGCATTTAATTTCTAAAATAGTTAATATATTGAAAAATAATAAGCGAATAATAAGAGCGATTCTTGTCAAATAGGGTACTAAGCATGTTAGTTAGATTAGATAGAAACGAAATGTCTATAAAGCTCCCAAGAGAGATTATCGATCCTATCAAAGAAAGCATAGAATTTTTAAATCGATATACACCTAAAAGTAAAGTAGACGAATTATTATCTTTATTAAGTACATATACGAATTCTCCTAAAAATTCAATTATTATTAGTTCTGCAGCAGATATCTTGCTTAAAGAATTTATTTATCTTTTTTCGAAAAATAGACAAATTATTCTCGCTGATCCGTCTTTTTTCTTAATTAACGCGACCTGTCGAAAGACTTTTTCTTCAATTTTAAAAATCAGATTAAAAGAACCTGAATTTAAATTTTCAATTGTACCGTTAATTGATGAGTTAAAAAAACCAACGCTAATTATTTTAGATAACCCTAACAACCCCACTGGAAATATGATTTTAGATAAAAACGAAGTACAAGTGATATTAGAAAATGAAGATGTCGTTTTTTTAGTAGACGAGGCTTATTTTGAATTTTCAAATGTATCGTATGCTAATTTAATCGCAGAGTATCCTAATCTAGCTATTTTAAGAACATTAAGCAAGGGGTTTGGATTATCCGGGCTAGGAGTAGGATATATAATTGGAGGAGAAACTGTCCAAAAGAAGTTTTTTGGAATTAATACAATGCTACCCTATCCAAACGTAGTAGCTGGCATAAGTGCCTTGAGAAATCAAAACTATGCAATAGAATATGTTAAAGAAGTTGAAAAAGAAAAAAATCGAGTTAGAAGTGTTGCTTTAAAATTAGATATCTCAGTTTTTAAAAGTTATTCGAATTTTTTATTAATGAAAACAAAAATACCTAACATTTCAAAAAAGCTTACTGAGCAAGGAGTATTGGTTCTAAACGTTTCAAAACAACTAGGTTCAGAGTATTTTCGGGTTACAATAGGAACTAGAATAGAAAACGATTATTTTTTAGGAGCTTTAGAAAAAATCACCCATCAAAATAGAGATTGAAAAGAATATATTTTATTTAAATACTGGCTATGTTATTTTTAAAAATAAAATTATAATTATTAAAAAAAGAAAAATTAGTTATATATTAAGTTCTTCGAGCTTCTCTTTTGTTGGACAACCAGTCTCCCAATCCCAACCACGAATCTTGTAATATTTCTTTAAGTTTTCATCTAAGTCTAACTTTACCCCTTCTGTTCTACCAGACTTTAATACTTTGTTGAGATGACCGGGTAGTTTATCGTCTTCTCGTGTTATCCCTAGATTGCATATAATAAGTCTTTTAAGAGTATTTATTCGTTCCCCAACAAGCAATAAAGATTTTTTACTGTAATCAAAACCCGTTGCTGCGTTAATGTGCTTAATTATGTGTTCAAGTGAGGGGTTTAGGAAATTGCAATTTACGGCGGAATCATCTATCGCCCTAATGTTTTGTAGGGCAATAACTCCTTTTTCTCTACCTTTTATTGAAGTTCTATCCCCAGATTTTACGCGTATTTTCGGGTACGCGACATTTCCCAATTCAGCGCTGAACCAATCGCATTTTTCGTGACTCGCTCCCACATAACATGTAATATAACTTAAAGCTTGTCCCGCAAAAGCTCTTGGATCGTGCATGGGCATTTCTAATCCCTTTACATGTGCAGCTAATTCAGGATCGACATCAAATTCTTTTGCCATGGTGCGTACGCCCTCAGAAAGTATGTTACCGATGCCTTCCTTTTTCGCAATTTTATCAATTAGTTTTAAAAGTAAATCTCCATTGCCCCACTTTATTTGTCCGATTTCAATATCTTTTAGATACGACTTAATTTTATCAATCCCTAAATTGTTTTCTACTAAGTAAATTAAAAATGCGATAGACACGCCCCCAGAAATAGTATCAAAACCATATACATTACACATGTGATGCGAGAGAATTACTTCTTTGGAATCGTTAACGCCGCATAAAGGACCAAATGCCGCGACAGACTCGTACTCTGGCCCGTCTACTTCGATTTCTTTGCCTTCGTGTTCTACAATTGTTGTTTTACCACATCTCATAGTACAGCCCGCGCATCCGTAATCTAAAACGGCATATTCTTCTCGTAACGTTTTCCCCGTCAATTTTTCAGCGAAAAATTCGTTCTTAGTAAAATAATGTGCTGGCGTGTCACCAAGAGCCATACCTATGTCTAAATAGCAGTTTGTACCGTATAATGTAAATATATAAGGCGTTATTGATTTAAGGAGGTCTCCTCTCTTTGCATCTTCTGCTTCTTTTAACAGTTCTTTACCTATTTTATTATCTGCGATCTGAACTCTTTTAGTTCCGTGAATTGCAATAGCTTTTAAGTTTTTTGAGCCCATTATAGCACCTAATCCACATCTCCCTATAGCTCTACCTTCGTCGTTAATTATTCCCGCGTATTTCACTAAATTTTCACCAGCAATACCAATAGTGGCAACCCGAATCTTTTCGTTGTTTAGCTCTTTTTTCAAAATTAATTGGGTTTCGTATGTATCTTTACCCCAAACGGCATCTCCACCTTTAAACTCAATGGTTTCATCGTGGATATATAAATAGGTAGGACTTTTTGCTTTCCCAACAATAACTATAGCATCGAAACCACTGTTATGTAAAGAAATACAAAAAAAACCCCCAGAAGAGCCTTCACCCCATATCCCTGTATGGGGTGATATTGCTGTTACGGTGTACCTTCCTGAAGAGGGCCTTAAAGTTCCTGTTACGGGCCCCGTTGCAAATATTAGTGGATTGATTTCTGAAAAAGCATCTTTTTTTAAGGTGTCGTAATCGTCTTTTGATAGAAGGTCGTAAGTTATTTTAGCGCTTAACCCTGTTCCACCGAGGTATTCCTTTGCAATTTGGGCGTCCAAATCTTTAACATCGACTGTTTGGTCGGTTAAATTCACATAAGCAATTTTTCCATTATAACCAAATAAATTTTCACTCATTTTTTTCCCTCCATATTAAAAATCAATATCTTTTCCATCCCACGCGTACTCAAAAAT
>DAOUUT010000268.1 GCA_030668025.1 Promethearchaeota archaeon | reverse complement strand
TCTCAGATTGGATTGATAGGCCATTCTTTAGGAGGGATGGTTGTACTTATGAACCAAGCTTTAGACCCACGCTTTAACGTTACGGTTACTTGGGCTCCATTAGTAAATTTTGATCCTCAACAATTAGGTATTGTAAATACTGATAATTACGATCCGTATCTACCGGTAAACTTAATGAATAAAACGAACACAAATAATTTACTAATTATAATGCATGTGAATGATGAGGCACTAGATTTTACCAGTCATGCATTAGTAGCTCGAAATTTAACAGGTTGTACAGTAATACCAATAACAGAACCTTTGATAGGTGGCAATCACCAATTATTTTCCAATGTGGTTTTAATCGAGTCAATTAAATGGTTCGAAAATTATTTTTTTAAATCTGAAACTATAAACGGACCAATAAATATTACTTTCCTTGTAAACTACGCTATCCTTTTTATAACTTTATTATTGTTAGTTTTAATTGTTCTTTCTTTGGTATCTTACACTTCAAAATTTTTCAGGGATAAGGAAGATATTAATCAAAAAAATTCGGTAAAAAACGATGTTCCCATATCAAAAATTAAGGTTAAAACTAAAAAATTAAAGCAAATTTTGAAAATAATATTCTATACCACAATTTTTCTGCTCAATTGGGAGATTTTTGAAAGAATTTTTGGTCTCGTGGGTATTTTTTTAGCTTCGCTCAATATAACCATTATTTTCTTTACCGTTAAATTAATTTATTATCTTAAAGATTTAAAAGAAAAAAGAGTAAAATTTGATATACATCAATTTAAAGAGTTAATTAAATCTGAATTTCAATTAAATTATTTTATTTATGCTATTTTAAGTAATGTTTATTTTATAATGATATATTTTATATTAAGCTTTTCTTACCCCTTTGCTTTCATGTGGCCTTCCAATTTTTTTAATTCCATTATAGCGGCATGGATAGCATTTCCAATATATTTCTCTATGGAAATTTTATATAGAAAAGTTATATATCCACTGTTAAATTTCTTAAAAGATGAGCGAAAAAAATCCTTATGGATAATTCTTATCGCAATTTACGTTCAAATCAATTTAATGACGTTAACATGGGCTTGGGCGTTCTTTCCTTCAGTTATGTTTATGTATCTCATATTTTTGTACGCGATAATTCAAAATACATTAATTTATGAAAATACTAAACGATTTAGTACCGTGATATTAAGTTCGTTTGTTATAATACAGCTTTTTTTCTCTGCGGTAATTTCAAATGCCATAGGAATTGGTGCCGCACTCCATTTATTCGTAAATATATAACTTATATTTTCTTTTAGTCTCAATTTCAAAATCTTTAATTAAGAACTAGTAATTACTAGTAATATTATTTTGAAAAAATTATTTTTATCTTCATCTTAAGGTGAATAAATCTGGTCACAAATGACCAAACAACTAGTAAATCTATAAAAAAACGAAGAATGATATTTGGAGTTTCAATTCCAGTATTTTTGATGGGATTAGTATCATTGTTTACAGATATTTCTAGCGAAAGTATTCAAAGCATTTTACCTTTATTTATTATTGAAATTGGAGGGAGTGTGCTAATTTTAGGACTAATTTCAGGAATTACAAATGCTGTTGCGAATATTTTAAAAGGGATTACCGGCTGGATGAGCGATAAAATAAACAAAAGAAAACCCTTTATTGTAGCTGGATATACCTTATCGAACCTTTCAAAACCACTAATAGGGTTGAGTTCTTCATGGGAAACGGTTTTAGGGTTAAAAGCAACAGATCGCGTAGGTAAAGGATTGAGAACATCTTCGAGAGACGCTCTTATTTCTTTTTACGCTACCAAAAAAGGAAAGGCATTTGGATTGCATCGTGCTATGGATACATTAGGGGCGGTCCTTGGCTCATTACTAGCATTTCTATTATTGCTTTACGCTTGGAGCTTTTCACAAATAATATTTTTCTCAATAATTCCTGGATTTATTGCGATTGCCCTAATTCTTCCAGTTAAAGATGTTTCTCCAGAGGAGTTAGATAAAAAACTTGGAAAAAAAATTCGAAAAGAAAAGAGTGAAAAGATTGATAAAAATTTCATAAAATTAATCGTTATTCTTGGAGTTATTGAATTTGCCAGCTTAGATGTCGTATTTTTAATTATTAGAGCAACAGACTATATTCCTTCAAATTTAATTTACCTTATACCTGTTTTTTATCTTATAATGAACGTAGTTTATACTATTTTTTCTCCAATAAATGGCTCCTTGTCCGATAAAGTTGGCCGAAAACCAATAATCGTGATCGGATTATCGATATTACTACTATCTTGCGTTATTTTAGCTTTTCCTATTGAAGTCTCTCTTTTTTCAATAGTTTTAATTATTGTAGTTTACATTATGCACGGTTTTTACTTAGCCTCTGTGGATCCAATCTCAAGAGCATATATTGCGGACTTGGCAGGTAAAGAAAAAAGGGGACGTGCCTATGGATACTATTATTTTTCAGTTGGATTTATAAGTATGGTGGAAGCTTTAGTTTTTGGATATATATATAGTGTGTTTTCGTATACTTGGGCGTTTATTTATATATCAATTTTATTAGCTGTATGTATTATTATTTTTACAATTACTGACTTTTCTAAAATCTTAAAAAAAAGTGAAGCCTAAGAAATTGACGAGTTTTTAAGTAGAATTAAGAAGCAGCCCATAATTGTCCTAAATAAATTATAACTTCTGCGGCTTTCTGTAACGCCAAAGTGGGAATGTGCTCTTTTCTAGAATGAAATAAGAGCCCCCCAGAAAAAATATTCGGTGTCGGAATCCCCATTTTGCTTAGTTTAGAACCATCGGTTCCACCTCTAATAGCTTCAATTTTTACCTCTAACCCAGCCATTTTAATAGCTTCTTTTGCTAAATCAACGACTTGCATTTCTTTCTCAATAAATTTTAACATATTGCTGTATTCGTGTTCAAATTTTAACTCAATTTTTAAGCCAGGATATCGAAATTCATAGATATCTTTCAATTTTTGAAGGAATTCCATTCTTCTTTTATTATTTTTTTCATCATAATCTCGGATTCTTAATCTGATTTTAGCTTCTTCTATTGTTCCTCTCAAGTCTCCTAAATGATAAAACCCTTCTCGTTCTTCCGTGTGTTCTGGTGATTCGTGTTCAGGGATTTCACTTAAGAACCGACATGCTGTATGTATTGCGTTTATCAATAGATTTTTTGCGTAACCAGGATGTACACTAAGTCCTGTAAAAGTTATGGATGCTTTCCATGCGTCAAAACATTCAAATTCCAATTGTCCCATCTCTGAACCATCCATGGTGTAACAGAATTCGGGTAACCTTTTTCTATCAATTTTTAAAGTACCTTTTCCTATTTCCTCATCGGGTGTAAAACATACAATAATAGGTCCATGTTGTAGTTCTGGAAATTTTTTCCAAGCGGCGCACGCAGCCATAATTTCTGCGATTCCAGCTTTATCGTCGGCACCTAATAAAGTGTCCCCTTCTGAAGTAATGATATCTAAACCGATATATTCCTTTAACAATGGAGAATCTTCAACTGTAAGCTCAATTTCCTTATGGCTTGCGAATTTTATCGCACCACCATTATAATTTTTATGGACAACTGGTTTAACGTTTTTCCCGCTCACTGCTGGTGAAGTATCCATATGAGCTATTAATCCAATTGTTTTAACTTTTTCTAAGCCATTACTTGCTGGTAAATCGGCGTAAACATATCCATACTCGTCGTGTATTATATTTTCTAGATTCAGCTCTTTCAATTCCGCAACTAATACATTTCCTAAATCAAATTGATTTTTGGATGATGGATTGGATTGGGAATCTTCGTCAGATGTAGTCCATATTTGAACATACCTAAAAAATCTTTCAATTGCTTCTTTTAGTAAGAATTCTTTTACTTTTTCTGATAACAAAATAATCCCATTTAATCAAGTAAGTATAATAGAATAAGAGTTAAAATATTAAAATTTATTTAATCATTTCCCTTCAAATTTTGGTTCTCGCTTTTCCTGAAATGATTTCATTCCTTCTCCAAAATCGTATGTTGCGATGTTTTTACAATATAATTTAAATTCATGTTTTAACGAGGGAAACAACTCGTTATATTGAGAATAATTGAGCATAGTCTTATTATAACCTAAGCATTTAGTGGGTAGTTTGGCTATGGATTGGATAAATTCCTTAGATTTCTTACTAAATTCTGATAATGAAAAGACTCTATTCACTTAAACCAATCGCTAACGCTTCCTTAGCATCAAGTTGACGACCCGTTAAGATTATATCTGTTGCTCGTGCGAACCCTATTATTCTTGGAAGTAGCCAACTTGCTCCGCTCATAATGCAATGAGCCCGATTAACTCGATGATCTCCGATCTTCAGATTATCTGCCGCTAAACGAAAGTCACAAGCGAGTGCTATTTCGAATCCAGCGCCTAGACAATAACCTTGTAATAACGCTATAAATGGTTTTTGAATTTCTCTTATTAATCGAATAACTCTCTGGTGTGGAAGTTTTGACCCGTCAGCTAATGGTTTAAACCTCGGTCCTTCAGGACCCATACTCTTTAAATCGTCACCGGAGCTGAAGGATTGCTCATTACCTTTAATAACAAAAGCACGGATTATTTTGTTTTTAGAATTTAATTCTAAAATGTCAATGATTTCCATTAATAGGGGATAATTTAAAGCGTTTAGTCGTTTTGGACGATTTAAAGTAATTACTCCAATATTATCCTCGATTTTAAATATTA
>DAOUUT010000045.1 GCA_030668025.1 Promethearchaeota archaeon | reverse complement strand
TAATATACCTCCTAAATCAGGAAGATAAATAAGTAAATAAAGTGGATTACCAATTGCAAATAATAGACCTGGAACAACTTTTAATAAAATCAAGAAAATTATTATTGTTCGTCCCTTCATCCTTATTGGAAGGAAGAATATTAAAAATGTCATTTCTCGATCCCAGTTCATAAAAATCATGAAACAAACGACACCTAATAAAGCTCCTGAGGCTAAACCGTATGGAACAACAATTAAACTTCCATATGGCATGTAAATCAATTGTAACAGGAGCCATAATAAAATATAAAATAATCCCGTAAAAATAGCGCAAATAAAATACAATTGCAATAAAAATTTAGTTCCAAATACGCGTTCTATATTTTTAATTATCATATAAAAAAATAGTATTAAGATAGCTAGAAAAAACAATCCAAATATATCAGAAGTATAACTAACAAAAAGAGACGTAATAAATGTCCACAAATATAAAAAGCTATAACTACTCAAAGTTAAATATAAAGGGAATCCTATAGAAGCTATAGACATGATAAAAATTGCGATAATTAAGTATGTTATCTTGCTGGTTTTTGTTGTTTTAGTATCATAACTTTCGTAATGTTTTATTGTTCTTTGTTTTTGTTTTTCTTGTCTTTTTATATATTTCTTAAATTCTCTTGAAGTATCGTGCGAATTTACACTTTTTGAAGGGTTTTCTCTCAAATTTAAAGAGCTAATAGGTTCATGCTTTATTTCAAAAGTACACTGATGATTTTCTGGTAATCTATCTTTTTTACAATAAACTCCGCCACAATACTTGCATTTAAAAGGTAAATAAGAGATTTTTTCACCACAGTGTTCGCAAAAAGTCATATTTTCAGAAATTTTTTAACGTAAAATTTTAACTTATTAATGTTTTAAAACTTTTATCATTCATAATTTTTTTTAAAATTTTACTCCTAAAACGGTAATAATCATTAAAGATTAGGGAAAATAGATTAGGGAAAATAACGGCGTATAAATAATAACAATTGTTATAACTAACAATACTCCCAGTGAACCCATTAAGCCTAAATAAACTTTCTTATTCCATTTCCAAATATTTTGACCATCTAGAATCCCTACGGGGATCATATTAAATGCACCTAACATGTAATTAAGATAAGCAGCAAGTCCAAAAAAATAATTTAATGGGTACAAGGTTTTTGGAATTAGGAAAGACACAAATAATAAAATTGACCCATACACAAGATTAACTAAAGGTCCAGCAGCTTTACACAAACCCGTCTGTCTATCTATTTTTTCTAGCCCTAAAACAACAACGGCTCCAGGCAATGCCAATGAAGGAAAGGCTTGTGAATTAGTTAACAATCCAATTAACCCAGAAACTAGACCAAACACTGTTAATACCATTCCGAAAGTAAGGAGTCTGAATTTTGTTTGTAGACCGAAATGCACGGCAACTTGACGGTGCCCAAATTCGTGAAAAAGAAACGCGGTCATATAAAAACCCGCCAACATAAATATAGTCCAACCATAACCAAAAGTGAATAACTGTGGATCGTAAAAATTAATTAAACCTATGATGAAAATTAGAGCAGAACCAATTATAAAGTGAATTAATTCTGATTTATGAGCCCACAATATACCTTTAAATTTAATTCCTGAATCGGGGTCAAAAGCATTTTCGGGGACCGATTTTTCTTGTCGATACCAGGTATAAGTCCCATCTGTTGTTCCGCGCACTTCGCTTGGAGTTGATTGTTGCTGATGCGTATGCTCTTGTTGGGGAAACGAAACTTGAGAGCTTTCAACATAATTAGGAGGTGATTGTTGATATTGTTGTAAATTTTGACTTTCGATTACAATATTACATTCGTGATCAATAGGATTTTTATGTAAAGAACAATAATTTTGACCACATTTAGTACAGTTGAATGTTTCGGGGACTTCTACTCCACAGTGATAACATATTGGCATTGTTAAAACCTTATACAATTTGTTTAAATTATTAATTTGAAAAATATTATTAATGATATATAAAATTCAATATTAATAATATTTAGCCTATGTTTATTACCATTTTTTTTAATTTCAATATAAATTTAATTGAGTGAAAAAATGAAGAATAAATAGCTTTTTAGCTTTAATTTTGAATTTTTCAATTATACCACAAAATAAATAAATTAACAATTTACCTATCTAATTATAAATAACAAAAAACGGTAGATTATTACGGGGAAAAAAATTGTTTATTGTCCTACATGTGAACAAAAAATCGTACTAAGGCGCAAGAATTTTGACCATATTTATCACGAGGTATTAGCTTTTATGGTGCTCCTAACTTGCGGGTTAGGAATCTTCCTCTATCTCATCTTGAAATATAGTAAAAAGAAAGACCGATGCCCCAATTGTGATTCTCAATTTGATCTAGAGAACCTTCCAGATAAAAATATTTTAGAACAAGATATTTCTAATTAAAATTTACTTGATTTTCATAATACTTTTACATCTAGGGCAGACTTTATCCTTATCTGTTAATTCTTTCTTTCTTATCGTCTTTTGATATTTACATTTTGCCTTTGGACACACTAAGTAGAATTTCAATAAATTTTTTGGGCCTATCGTACCTTTTATTTCTTTAGACTTAGATTCAGTCTTTTTTGGTTTTTTGGTACCATCTTTTAACTTTGGTTTTTTTATAGTTTCTTTTGGCGTTAACCACTTCTCTAATCCCAGACTTAACTCACTTCAATTTTAAATTATTTAATTTCTTATCAAAAATTTCTAGTTATTTTTTACTATTTAATTCTATTATTTAATATAAAAAGAACAAAAAAATTTTACTAAATCTAAACTTAAAAATTAAAGTACTTGTATTTTACCTGCAATCAATCGCTTCCTTAGATCAATCAAAGATTCCTTTTTTAACATATCTTCAGAGACTTCTTTTGCTATTTTTTCAATACTAGCAAAATTTACATTTTCAGCAGGAATTAACTCTATTGAATTTACCCAGGGATCCGTGATTGGGCGCCCGATTTGAGATAAAAGCTTCACATGTGCCTCTAAAATATCACCTTCTCCTCTTTTATAAATCTCTCTGGCGATCTCCGTTCCTAGAATATTGTAAATTTTTCCTACGTGATTAATTGGATTTTTTCCGCAAACAGCCTCTAAACTCATAGTTCTGCAAGGTGTTATTAAACCGTTAGACCGGTTTCCACGCCCTACTTCACCGTCATCGCCGGCCTCAGCTGATGTGCCCGTTATGGTAAGATATATAATTCCTTTCTCTATGTTATCTGCTACATTTACTTGGCAAGTGACTTCACGTTCTGGGATGATTTTAGCCGCTAAATCTAATACAGCGTCTTTAATTTGATTTGTATAGTTAATATACTCGTCAAAGTCGTTGATGTACTTGCTAACCATTGCAGCCGCAACGGTGATTCCAACCTTGTTATCAATTCTTTCAACCATTACCTTAACATCTTCACCCGATCCCTTACATTTATCTTTGAAGCTCGGAGAATTAATAAGGTATTCTGCTTCTAACGTTATTTTTTCTACATCTGAATATGGGGCGTATCCTACTCCAAAACTTGTGTCATTTGAGAGAGGAATATCTTCCGAATGATGAGACTCGTCGAAAACTCCGGTTAAATCTATTGACCCTGGTCGAACTGCATAATCGAATTGTATATCTCTCGCTAAATCAAGGTTTCTAAATATTTTTGCGAGTACTTGGCGTTGTGTATCAAGACAAATAGTAGCAACGGGTACATATTCCAATTTATTCTCAGTTCCACATTCTGTAAGAATTTGATGTATTGCTCTTCCTACAATTAAAAAATATTGTGGCTGAATGATCATACCTCCTCCGAACTTTGGTTTGGCAACACCACCAACCAAAGCGGCCTTATCAACGTTATGATGATACACTCTACCGAAATGTTCTAAATAGTAAACACATAACGCTCTCGAACAAGCATCAGCAACGGCGTCGCAAACGCTATCGGGGTGTCCTATTCCTTTCCTTTCGCAAATTTCGGGAAACTTACTTTTTTCAATAGGTAAAAAGTCAGCTTGTGTGATTTTCAACATTTTGATTAAACTCTTTCTTAATTATATAAATAATTATTTTATTATGTTTTTTTTAAATTAATGATAATTATTAATAATTATTGATAATAATATGCATATATTGCATGAAATATGCACTTAAATTATACTAAATAAGTTTTACGCATTCTAAAATGGAAGTTTTGCCAAATTTATCTCGAATTAAAGATTTAAGAAAAAAATTAAACATTAGCCAAAAAGAATTGGGTGAGAAATTAGATATTTCGCAATCTACAATCTCAAGAATAGAAAATGGAGACATGGATCCACCTTATTCTAAAGTGAAAAAAATTATCAAATTCCTAGAAAATGAACGAATGAAGAAAAAAAGATCAAAAAAGCACGCAAAAGATATCATGACTCCAACGATAATATCTATAGCACCAGATTCGACCATAAAGGAAGTCATAACATTAATGAGTAAATACAATTTTTCACAGATACCAATTTTAGAAAAAAACCATAATTTCGGAAGTATAACTGCTAAAAAAATTCAGAAACATATAATTAAAAATCCAGATTTAATAAACGCAGATATTTTGACTATTGTAGAATTGCCCTTTCCAGAAGTTGAAAAAGATTGGAACGCTAAAGATATATCAAATTTATTAATTAAATATCCTGCCGTATTAGTAAAAGAAAACAATTCATTTATTGGAATTATAACTGATGCTGATTTCCTTAAACTTACAAGTGAATAATGGTTGATCTTTATTTAAAGAAATTAAATAACAATTAAATTAATTAAGTTCGAAGATAATATCACAATAAAAAAGTTTTATTAAACTATTTATCTTTTAATCAATGGGAATATATGATTGAAGCGGTACTTGAAAAAATAGATAATATGCTTAAAAGGGCTAATTTTGAAACATTTATTTTAGACTCCTTTTCTAATAAAAAAAACAAGTTTTGTTTTGACTTATTAGTAAAAAAGGATGATTTAGTTTTTAGCGTAAAAGTTTTTTCCAATATTGATAATTTGAATGCTGACATAATAAACGATATAAAATCTTTATCCTTATTGTTGAAATCTAAACCCTTGTTAATAGGAATTAAAAATCGTTATCATAAATTAGAAGATAACACAATTTACATTAGAGAGGGGTTGCCGTTTATAACCTTAAATACTTTAGAAAACATTCTCAGCAAAGAGTTATATCCGTATATTCTAGCGAGAAGAGGAGGGGGTGTGATGTTTTTAAACGGTAATTTAATGAAATCTATGAGAGAAAAACAAGCAATCTCACGAAAAGAACTATCTGGAAGACTTGGAATTACTAAAAGAACTGTCTGTGCTTATGAAAATGAAAGCATGCGACCTTCTGAAAAAATAGCTAAAAAAATCTCATTAATACTAGAATGTAACGATCTTTTTAGAAAAATTAACATTTTTGATTGGAATTTCAATTTTAGTATGGATCGAAAAGACTTGCAAGAAGATATCTCACTGAGTTCTTTTGAATCTCATCTTCAAGAAGTTTTGAATGACATTGGAATTTGTTCTTATTGGTCCAAGAAAGGTTCAATTCCTTTCAAACTATCGTTATATTCAAAAAATATTGATGAAAATAAAGAAAGTAGCGTTTATCCTCTCTTTTCAGGAGTTTCTGAAGAAGATAGAAAAATTAACGAGCTCAGTTTTAAATGTTTGAAAATGTTTACAGAATTATTTCAAAAAAATTCTATTTTTATTGTAAACAATGATATTAAAATACCCGATTCTCTCAAAAAAATTAAGATTCCCATTATTAGAATAAGAAATTTAGAAAAAATTGATGATGAAGGGGAATTCGTTGAGCTCATTCAAGAATCAGGGAACTAAACAAGAAGTTATTTGTGGTATTGACGAAGCGGGTAGAGGACCTGTCTTGGGGCCTATGGTAATTTGTGGCGTTTGCTTCCTTAAATCAAAATTGAGATTTCTAACAGAAGTCGGGGTTAAAGATTCAAAAAAATTATCTACCAAAAGACGAAGTGAATTAGCTAATATTATAAAAGAAAATTGTAAAACATATATAGTAAAAGTTATTGGAGCTCAAGAAATAGACGCGAGAGAAAAGAAAAAAATCACACTGAATAGACTTGAAGAACTGAAAATGGCAGAAATTATTAATGAACTGAAACCAGATGTAATATATATAGACGCGGCAGATGTTATTGAAGATAGATTTAAAACATCTATTCAAGCATTATTATATTATTCACCAAAAAAAATCATTTCTAAACACAAGGCTGACGATTTATTCCCAATAGTTTCAGCGAGCTCAATTATCGCCAAAGATATGAGAGATAGACTCATTGAAGAATTAAAAAAAGAATATGGAGATTTTGGCTCAGGATACCCCTCAGATGTACGAAGTACTACATTCCTTAGAGAATGGATAAGAAAAAATAAGAAAGCACCACTTATCGCGAGAAAATCGTGGGAAACTACGAAAAAAATAATCAGAGAAGAATTATATTCGAAGAAAATTACTGATTTTGTATAAATTTTTTGAAAAATGAAGATTAATAAAAATATTGGCTAAATTATTTGTGGGCAATTAAAATAATGTGATTCGCTGAGTATTTATGTATGTTAAAGCTTTCGCTCATCTTATAACCCGCTTTTTCTAAAATCTTTTTCTCTTGAATGTAAATTTTTTCAGGCTTCTGAATGCTATCTATTGATTGAGATTTGATTGCAAGAATAAGAGTTCCTTTATCCTTTAGATAATAACTACAGTTCGCAATAGCAATTTGTGCTTGGTTTGGCTGAGCTATATCTTGATAAACTAAATCAATATTAGTAAAAACAGATTTAGCATATTTTTCCGGAAAATTAGCGTCTCCTAATATGGGAACAATATTATTTCTATTATTGGTGTTTTGAATTAATTGTCGCATGCTACGTTCAGCAAATTCTACGCCATAGATAAGTCCTTTGTAAACTATGTCTGAGAGATGAGATATTGTAGTGCCCGACGATGCTCCTAAATATAAACATTTTAATTCGCTTGATAAGAAATCTACTGAAGGTTTTTCCAATATCATTGCCGCTAATTTACTTCTATAAGGATCCCATTCTCGATATTCTTCTCCTTTAAAAGTAATTAACTTTTCCCCGTACACTTTATTACCCGGAACTAGGTTTTTAGAATAAAGTTTTAGGTTATGAGGAGGTCCAGACATATAAATATTAGTGTATTTTGGATGTGTTCTGATATTAATATTGCTCAAATTATCTTTACCTCCTTCTTTTATTATTTATTTGCTTTTTATTTGGATTTCTTTTGGTTTTGGGTTCACTTTTTTTTATAGGAGGTTTTGGATATTTTCTTTCAATCTCTTTTATTTTTTCTTCAATTTCTTTTGCTAAAGTATCTCCTATGAACTCACCTTTGAAAAAATCTACTTTAGTTGCAATTCCTATTTTCCCAGAAATCACTCTAGAGATCTTTCCACGGTTATACGCTTTACTTCCTCTAATCAAATTCCACTGAAAAATTAACCCGTGTTTTGGTCGTTTTTCACCGGTTTTAAGGAATCTATACAAAGCTTTTTCAGCCCCTAGTAGTTGAACCCTTGAAGCGGGCATATAAGCTAAATCTTTTAAACTTCCCGCTTTTGCTATTAATTTCGCCCCAACTAAACCTCCGACTAAAGCATAGAGATTTGGAGCAACCTGTTCCATTAATGAATCTAAATATTCTTCTAATTCTTGTCTGAACTCGTCCAATGATAAAATTTGATTAGCGTAGTTTTTAACAATTTTAAGATTAATATCTGCCCCCATTGATTGGGAAGCCAACTTCTGCAATGTTCTAATTCTTCCTTCCCTGAAACTAAAATTTTGAGTAATCTTATCATAAGTAAAGTTATCTCGGCTTCCTAAAATTGAAACCATTTTTGCAATTATAACGTTATCTTCAATTAATTTGTCAGTAAGTTCCGGAAAATGCAAACCATACCATTCTCTAAGCCGACTTGAGAGTAGGCTTATTGATTTTTTAAGAATATCAAGAGTTTCTATAATTTGAATGATTTCTACATCTCCTCGAGCTCCAGTTTGACTTATTCTCTTCTTAATTAATTGAACTTCAACTTTCTTAAAAATGGAGAGAATTTCTCTTCGAGTTTTATGAATACCTACTCTTTTCAGTTGATCTTCTAAATTAAAGCGAAAATTTTTAAACTCAAGAGAGTGACTTTCAAAAGAAGCGTTACATCCTAATTCTTTTAATGTTAAAGTCTGTAATTTTTTATTATCAAATACAAACTCGTCAAAACCCGAATTTCTCAACTCATTGATAAAATCTGAATACTCTTTAACGATTAAATTATTATCTAATGAATCGTAAAATTCAATAACTCTTTGGATATCGTCCGATAAATCAATAAAATTAAGAAAATTTCCACTATCATCAATGGTATATATTCCTATTAATGTATCAATGATATAACATTTCATTTTTCTAAATCTATGCGTAAATAAAATTTCTCAAATAATAATAATAATAATTTCTTACATAATAATAGTAATGCTTGAAGTAAATATTTCTGGTTTAAAGTTAAACTCTCCTTTGATTTTAGCTTCTGGCATTTTAGGAGTGTCTTATTCTACGATGTTAAGATTGATTAATGTCGGAATAGGGGCTATAACAACCAAATCTATTGGACCTAGACCTAGAAAGGGATTTAAAAATCCTTCAATTATTGAATTATATCCCGGAACTTTTCTAAATAGTGTAGGGCTTGGTAATCCGGGGATTGATAACTTTATCTCTGAAATTGAAGAAATAAAATCACATAAAATACCTCTGATTGTTAGTGTTTTTGGAGATAGTAATGAAACATATTTAGATGTAGCACTAAAAACTCAGAATGCAGGGGCAGATGCAATTGAAATAAATATTTCATGTCCTCATGCTGAAATTTCTTCTATTGGTATTGATAAAGACCTTACCTTTAAAATTACAAAATTATTGAAGAAAAATTTGTCAATCCCGCTCTTTGTTAAATTAAATCCTAATGTTACAAACCTTAGTGAAATTGCTTTATCTGCAGAAAAGGGGGGTGCAGATGGCGTTGTTGCAATAAATACTCTAACCGCAATTAAGATCGATATTAACACCAAGAGGCCAATTTTGTCTCATGGAAGTGGAGGACTATCGGGAAAAGCAATTCATCCTATTGCTGTGAAAAAAGTATATGACCTATATAAGGTTTTGAACATTCCTATAATTGGTTGTGGAGGAATTGATTCATGGGAAGATGTGATTGAATTTTTCTTAGCAGGAGCCTCAGCAGTCCAAATAGGTACAGCTTTATACAAGGGATTTGAAATAATTCAAGAAATCAACAATGGATTACGGAATTATTTAAATAAAAATAACTTAAACTCTCTCAATGATATAAAAGGGTTAGCTCATCAATTCAAAACTCAAGAGGTGCCTAATTTTGACTGAAAACACGATCAAGACGGTGAAAATTAAAGATATTATAAATGAATGTAAGGGAGTTAGGACTATTTATTTTAATATGAAAGAAGGAAATCATGGAGAATATAGTATTCCTAAAGCTGGACAATTTGTGATGGTTTGGGTTCCTGGTGTGGATGAGGTTCCAATGTCATTATCTAACTATGATGACAAAGGTAATTGGGCGATCACTATAAAAGATGTTGGAGAATGTACAAATGCAATTCATAATTTAAAAATTGGTGATTTTATTGGTATCAGAGGTCCATTAGGTAATAATTTCATACTTTCAAATGATTCTTCGAAAAAACTTATTTTAATTGGAGGTGGAATTGGAATGGCGCCTCTTAAATGTCTTTCATTAGAAATAATGAAAAAAAACTTAAAATTCACTATTATTGAAGGGGCTAAAATTGGTGAAGAAATAATGTTTATTAATGATTTCCAATCGTTCGATCATGAATATTCAGAGATTATTTATAGTACTGACGATGGAAGTTATGGATTAAAAGGATTCGCTTCTGAAACTTTTGAAAGTTTAGTTAAAAATTATTCTAAATCTGAAATTCATAACCTTATGGTATATACTTGTGGACCTGAAAAAATGATTTTTAAAGTATTTCAAATATGCGAAAGATATAATATTAAGCTACAAGCTAGTCTAGAACGAATTATGAGATGCGGATGTGGTTTATGCGGATTATGCGCTGTTGATCCTTTAGGGTTATTAGTGTGTAAGGATGGACCCGTATTCGATTCAAAAAATTTAAGACAAATGGATGATTTTGGTAATTATAAAAGAGATTTTTCTGGTAAGAAAATCCCTTTAGATTAACATTTAGATATCCTTATTATTTTAAACAAATTTGATGTGAATGGAATCATCTGAATCTATTAATAATGAGAAAATTAAAGAAATCGCTCGTGCTATAGTTGATTATCTCCTGGAGCATCCAAATACACCTCGCGAAAAGATTACTAATATTAAGGGAAAATATGCTAAAAAGTTTAATTATAATGAAGTAATTAAGAATGCAACAATACTAACCTATTCAACAGAAGAAGAAAAACAAATTTTAACTCAATTATTAAGAAGACGAACTACACGATCGCTTTCGGGAGTTTCCGTAATAGCTATTATGACGAAACCGCTCCCATGTCCAGGGACATGTGTTTATTGCCCTGGTCAAGATTCTCAGCCAGATCAAAAAGTAGCTCAGTCGTATACTGGCCGAGAACCGGCTGCGATGAGATCTATTCACAATAATTATGATGCTTACAGACAAGTTAAAAGTAGAATTGAGGATTTAGAAGCAATAGGTCATACTGTTGATAAAATCGAATTAATCGTAATGGGGGGAACCTTCTTATCTTCTGCTATTCTTTATCAAGAAGAGTTCATTAAAGGGGCATACGAAGGAATTCTTGAAAAGAGAGTTAAAACATTAGAAGAAGTAAAAAGATTGTCAGAAAAATCAAAAAGAAGATTAATAGGTTTAACAATTGAAACCCGCCCTGATTATTGCACAGAGCCATATGTTGATAGGATGCTAAATTATGGTGCTACTAGAGTAGAAATTGGAATTCAGACAGTATTTGATGAAATTTATAAAAAAAATAAACGAGGTCATACAACTCAAGATAGTATTGATGCTATTAGGATTGCTAAGGATGCAGGTTTAAAAATAAATGCTCATATGATGCCTAATTTACCAGGATCTAACTTTGCTAAAGATCTTGAATCATTTGATATTCTATTTTCTCATCCAGAATATCGTCCGGATATGTTAAAAATCTACCCCTGCTTGGTAATTAAAGGGACTAAATTATATGATTGGTGGAAGGATGGTAGATATACACCGTACTCATTAGATGAGTTGGTTAATTTAATCGCAAAAATAAAACAACACATTCCTCCTTATGTTAGAATCCAGCGAATCATGAGAGATATACCCGCATTTTTAATTGAAGCTGGATGTAAAAAAAGTAATTTAAGGCAGCTAGTTGGAAAAAGATTAAAAGAGCTTGATATTAATTGTAATTGTATTAGATGTCGAGAATATGGGATAATAAAAAGAGAAAAAAATATTGAAGAAGGTTTTTTTAATAATACTAAATTAAATCGTTTGGATTATAAGGCATCTCTAGGACAAGAAACCTTTCTTTCTTATGAAAACAAAAAGGAAGGTTATTTGGTAGGTTATTTGAGATTGAGAAAACCTTCTGAATTTGCTCATAGACCTGAGTTGAGGGATGGTAAAACGATGATTATAAGAGAAGTTAGAGTAGTAGGTGAATTAGTTTCTAAAGATGCACATCCACGTAATAACAACCAGCTTCAGCATCGAGGTTATGGGAAATTGTTAATGGAAAACGCTGAAAAAATTGCTGTTGAAGATTATAACTCTAAAAAGTTAGCAGTAATAAGTGGTATTGGAGCGAGGGATTGGTTTTATAAAATGGGTTATGAACTTGATGGATACTATGTCTCAAAAAAATTATAATAATAAATTTAACTCTACTTAAGAGTGTTAAGATTTCGCCCTGGACAAGCTAAATCCTAATAATCCTCCTAACCTTATATTTGGTCTTTTTGACAGGAGTCTCCCTTTTAATAAATTAAAAGCTTTTTTTTCAGAGTGATGTTCATTTAAACTATTACTTTTCTCTTTATAAAACGTACTACTTAAAATTTTTATAACAAATATTCAAAAATATTGATTGAAATTGATTTTGTTGAATATAATAATGATTTAAACCCATTATTGATCCAAATGTACTGTACTATAAATAAAACTGATTACTTATTTATATATAGTCTTAAAAAGAGCATTCATTTTTGTAATTTCACATATATTAAGTTGAAAATTCTGATTTTTACGCTATATATGGCAGAAATGTACTTTCAAAAAAATTAAATCAAACAATAAATTCTACTTAAATTTTAAATACTTTAACATTTTTATAAATTAATATATAATGAAATTTATTATTCTAAATAGGGTTAGATAAATGACTACTAAAAAATATCTATCTAATAAAAAAACATCTCAACAAACGATATCTTTATCCCCCGCGCTTAAAGAATGGATAGAAAGATATGTTAAAGTGAATCAACGAAAAAATCCAGATGATAAGAGATTTAAAAGCGTATCAGCTTTTTATAACTATGTTATGGAACAATCCATGGAAAGTTTTAAAAGTGGAAAAACTTTAGATGATTTTAAAAGATTTATTGACGAGGAAACTCAAGAATTATTCGATACATTTACATTCAAGGCAATCATTCCATTTTACGAGTTCATTTTAAAATCAAATAGATACACAAACTTTACTTTTCATGAATTTCCTCGATTTTTGTTAAGATTTAGAAAGTTTTTTACAGGTGGTGTAAAACCATTTGACTATCGAGAGTTAAAGGAAAGGTTCGAGAGAGCTAAAAATTTCTATTTAACGAATAAATTAACAAAAGAAATAAGAATGGATCTTTTTACAGAGGAAAATTCTAAATACGCTAAAGGTGTTTTTGAATATATTGGAGCGTATAGAAATTTGTTTTTCGAGAATTGCAAATTTAACGCGGCTTTAATAGCTGTTTTGGGTGCTAAAATAACAGATATAACATTTTCTGAAACAGATTTATATTGCAGATTCGATCTGATTGCAACAGATTTACTTTTTAGTAAAGAAATAGCTAGAAGGGAACGATTCAAGCTTATAGAACATAATTTATCTTTTTTGACAAATTATTATAAAATTATTAACGATGAGGATTTTTATCTGTGGATGAAAATGGCGAAGGATAAAGGTGTATTTATTGGCTTTAAAGATAATAAAGTTAAAAATAAATGGTTTAACCTAATTATAAAAGAAGTGGAAAATCATTCAAAGGATTCTAACTTTATTTTAAATATTCTAAAATATTTTGAGAGATTACATTGGATAGATATAGAAAGTGAAGAAGAATTAAGTTTCGTTATTAGACTCTCAAAACAAAAAAATAACGAAGATAGAGAGTTTTTATTAAATTTTCTTTCGCAACATTCAACAATATCAAATATTGATGAAAAATTTTATTTAGAATAACTATACATCGCGATTAACTTAATTCCTTTTGATTCTTTTATCAAAATTTATTTTTTCTTTTTTCATTTGCGCTTAATTTATTTTGTAATAACATTAATTCGAGTTATTTTACAAAATAATTAAAGATTTAAAAGAAATAAAATTAAATCTTAATTAATTTATCAAATTATTATTGTAATTATCTGTGATTTATATTGGAAGTTAAATCGTTAAACGAGCTCGTTCGGGGCACCCCTCATCTTTCGCTAAAAGTACCCTTCTCGTATACATTAGTATTGAAAGAAACAGTTGGAAAACCAATGATTATTAGACAAGCATTGGGTTTAAAGCATACTTTAGAGAATTTACCCATTATTATTCGACCTGATGAGCTCATTGTAGGTACTTTTGATAGTAATATTCCCGTCGCAATTCCTAGGATGGAAGGTAGTGGCTTTAGAATTATGAAAGAACTCGAAAATCTTCCACATAGAATTGTAAATCCGATAAATGTCAAAAAGGAAGATATAAAAACTTTAAGAGAAGAAATAGCACCTTTTTACGATAATTTTAAAATTGATACTTACGCTAGAGAAATCGCACCTAAAAGTGTTTTTGAGACTTCATTTAGTGGATGTGCATTTGTTGCCACTGAAATAGGTGGGATTGCTCATGTTGTCGCCGATTATCCCAGACTAATTTCTTTGGGTTTAAAGAAGTACATTAATTTATCTCAAGAAAAATTAGCTAATTATAAGCAGGAAATAAGTGGGGATGCCAAAGATGATGAGAAAATGGCTTTTTATGAGGCTATGATAATTATTTGTAACGCATTGATTAGTTATGCTCATAGATATTCAAAACATGCAAAATTACTTTCTGAAAGTGTGGATAATAAAGAAAGAAAGCTAGAATTAAAAAAAATAGCTGAAACTTGTAATAGCATTCCAGAAAACCCCCCAAAGAATCTTCAAGAAGCGATCCAATTTATTTGGTTTATCCACATGGCGCTCCATTTAGAAAATTTCGAACATGGAATTTCTTTTGGACGAATGGATCAGTATCTATCGAAATTCTACGAAGGGAACGAGGAATTTGCTATAAAATTGATTAAAAATTTATTTCTAAAAACCAATGAAGTAATTGCATTATACGATAGTGTTGCCACTCAATATTTTGGAGGTATGGCTACTACTCAAAATGTCCTAATTGGGGGTATTGATAAAAATGGTAAGGATTCCACTAATAATCTTACCTATCTTTTTCTTGATGCATTAGATCAAGCAGCAGTTCCAAGCCCAAACTTGGTTGTGAGATTAAATAGAAACACTCCTACTGCTATTATTAATAAAATAGCTGATATATTAGCAAAAGGTAAAAATGTCATTGGTTTATACAATGATGAATTAGTAGTACAAAGCTTACAAAATTGTGGCATACAATTGGAGGAAGCACGTGATTATGGAGTAGTAGGTTGTGTTGGATTATCTACATCAGGGACTTCCTACGATAATACCGGAGCAGTTTTTTTAAACTTACCAAAGGCTTTAGAACTTGCTTTAGGGACAGATAAATCAATTGTTAGTAAATATATTGATAATAATATTGATTCTAACAAATTTAAATCAATAAAAGACATTTTAGATGTCTTTGAAATTAAACTTAAAGCTTTGATGAAAATGGCAGCAACAGCAGCTAATGCTTACCAGCAAGCACATAAAATATTAAAGCCGACCCCATTGATGTCACTTTGTATTAGAGGAAGTTTTGAGAAAGGAATTGATGTGAATGAAGGCTCTGCTAAATATAATTTTTCAGGTATTCATGTGACAGGCTTTTCAGACGTAGTAGATTCAATAGCTGCTATAAATTGGGCTGTTTTTAAGGAGAAGAAAATAGAAATGGAAGATTTAATCAATGCCTTAAAGAATAATTTTAGGGGGAGTAAGGATATCCAGAGTTATCTTATTTATAAGTGCCCGAAATATGGAAGCGATGATGATAACGCAGATATTTACGCTAAAAAAGCTATTGAAATACTTGCTCAATCTGTAGAGGGGTTAAAAAGTGCACGAGGAGGTGATTATAGGGTGGGGATTCATGCAATGACAACTCACGTTGGTTTTGGTATATTCACGGGAGCTCTTCCATCTGGTAGAAAAAAAGGAAAACCATTAAATAGGGATATTGCTCCTGGATTCACGGGAGAAAAAGGGATCACTACCGCTATTAATAGCATAACCAAAATCAACCACGCCCTTCTTACAAATGGTGTAGCGTGCACTTTGAATATTGACCCTTCTATTGTATTATTAGACCATGGAAAGATTTTCGAATCAATACTAAGAACGTACGTAAAATTAAATGGTTCTCATTTACAGTTTAACTCAATTTCGCTAGAAACGCTTAACGAAGCTCAAATGTATCCCGAAATATACAAAGATTTGATGGTTAGAGTATCAGGTTACAGTGCTAGGTATACAGAATTACCAAGAGCAGTTCAAGATGACATCAACGCGCGTTATTGCTATTCTAAATTCTAAATACTTGCACCACTAAAAATAAGTTTGATTTCTTATCTAAATGAACTAAATTTTAGATTTTTCATACAATATATTAAAATTATAAAATGAATTAAACAGTTCATAGTAGAACTATATAAATCTCAACTGATCTAATATGAACGATTTTGATTATGACGAATTAGGATTAATATGCGGCTTAGAAATTCATCAGCAGCTTGATACAAAAACAAAACTGTTTTGTAGATGCCCAAGCAAACTTCAAGGAACTAGGGCGCCAGATTTTAACACTAAGAGATATATGAGGCCTGTTTTGGGAGAAATGGGCACATTTGATAAAGCTATGCTAACAGAATATAAAAAGGGCAAGACTATCATCTATGAAGGCTATAACGATGTAATTTGTACTTATGAGTTAGACGATACCCCCCCGTTTTCCTGTAATGAGGAAGCTAGAAAAATTGCCTTAGAATTAGCTTTACTTCTTAATGCAAATATTATTGAAGAGATGCATGTAAGTAGGAAAAATTATCTTGATGGAAGCGTCCCTTCTGGGTTTCAGCGTACAATGATTTTGGGAACAGATGGATACATAACTTTGAAGAAAGGTAAAAAAATCGGAATTGCTATTTTAAGTTTAGAAGAAGAAGCTGCTAGGAAAATAAAAACTGAAAATAAAACTAATTTTTACAGACTTG
>DAOUUT010000038.1 GCA_030668025.1 Promethearchaeota archaeon | reverse complement strand
TGAGGGCGTATATCTTATAAAACTCGATGATGGAACAATTGTCTATAATAATCCCGCATTTGAAGAGATGTTTGGCTATAATCCCGGTGAAATGATTGGGAAAGATGTCGCTATTGTAAATGCTCCAACTGATAAAACTTCTGAGGAAATAAAAAATGAAATTATGGGAATATTAAAAGATACGGGGGAATGGCATGGAGAAGTGTTAAATATCAAAAAGGATGGAACACTATTTTGGTGTTATGCGAATGTTTCACTTTTCGATCATCCAGAGTATGGAAGAGTCATTGTATCAGTACATACTGACATTTCCGAGCGTAGAAAGGTAGAACATAATTTACTAAGGAAGACAAATGAATTAGAGGAAAGAATTAAGGAATTAAATTGCCTATTTGTTCTCTCAAAATTAGTTGAGAATATTGATTTATCATTGGAACAAATATTTCAAGAAACAGTAAAAATATTAGCACCCTCTTTTCAATTTCCCGAGAAAGTTTGCTCGAGAATTATATTTAATCAAAAAGAATTTAAAACTGAGAACTTTGCTGAAACAGAATTTATGATCAAGAAAAACTTAAATGTTAACAGAAAGATTGTAGGGCGAATAGAAGTAGGGTATTTAGAAGAAAATAAAGATTTTGATAAAGGACAATTTTTGCATGAAGAAAGAGACTTGATTACTATTGTATCTGAAATTTTAACAATGGCTATCAAGCGAAAAAATATTGAGGAAGAGTTACAACTTGAGAGAGATAATTTAATTGGCATTTTAAATTCTATGGAAGATGGTGTTTATATCGTGGATCAAAATTATAATCTCGAATATGTAAATCCAATCTCCATTAAGAAATTTGGCCAATACGAGGGAAAGAAATGCTTTGAATATTTAAATAGTCGTCAAGATGTATGTCCGTGGTGTAAAAACCCGGAAGTTTTTAAAGGAAATACCGTTAGATGGGAATTCTATTCCCGAAACAATCAAAGAACTTATGACAATATCGATACTCCCTTAAAAAATATTGATGGTAGTGTATCAAAATTAAAGATCTCACGTGACATTACTAAGATCAAGAAGGGTGAACAAGATCTCCTTTCAACTCTAGAAAATTTAAAGCGAGCAAATATTGAACTCGAAAGATTTGCCTACGTAGCTTCTCACGATCTCCAAGAACCACTTCGCATGATTGTAAGTTTTATACAATTGCTTGAGAAACGCTATAAAGACAAATTAGACGAAGACGCGAATGACTTTATTGCTTTTATTGTAGATGGGGCTAAAAGAATGCAAACCTTGATAAATGACCTATTGTTATTTTCACGAATTGGGAAAAGCGTTAAACCATTTAAATTAATCGATAATAATGAGATTTTAGGCTCTGTTATTAATAATTTAAAGAAATTAATTGAAGAATCAAACGCTACAATTACTTACGACTCCTTACCAACAATCGTAGTAAACGAGGGAGAATTTATACAATTACTTCAAAATCTAATTTCTAACGCTATTAAATTCCATAAGGCGGAGGAACCCCCAGTTGTGCATATTTCTGCAAAACTTCAAAAAAACCAGTGGATATTTTCCGTTCGTGATAATGGAATTGGGATTGATACTCAATATTTCGATCGAATTTTTATTATATTTCAGCGCTTACATAAAAAAGATGAATTTGATGGTACTGGAATAGGATTGGCTATATGTAAAAAGATAATTGAACATCATAGAGGTAAAATTTGGGTGGAATCAGAATTAGGAAAAGGTTCCACTTTTTACTTCTCAATCCCAAAAGAGATTGATATAAAAAGCTAAATGAAATACAGGAAAAAATCAGAGTTAAAGAAGTTAAGAATTAAACATTAGAAAATTTGAGAGCTAAACGATTAAAATGAAACAAAGGAATGAAGCAATACCATTTGAAATATTATTGGTTGAAGATAATCTTGGTGATGTTCGCTTAACTACGGAAGCCCTAAAAGAAAGTTCCAGGAATATTAAGCTTCATATAGTAGAAAATGGCTTAGAAGCATTACATTTTTTAAGGAAAGAGAAAAGTTATAAGGGAAGTCCAACACCAGATCTTATTTTTTTAGACTTAAATATACCTAAAAAAAATGGCCGAGAGGTCCTAGCTGAAATAAAGGAGGATATAAATCTTAAACAAATTCCTGTAGTTATTCTTACAATTTCGTCAGCAGAAGATGATATTGTAAATGCTTATGAAAATTATGCAAATTGCTATATAATAAAACCTTTGGATTTGGATGAATTCTTTAAAAAAATATTGAATATAATAGAATTCTGGTCATTAACTGTCAGATTACCTTAATAAATGGAATGTTTAAATATAGAATTAAATTGAATTAAAAAGAGCTAGAAAGAGAGAAATGCAGAGTAATAATGGTTTAAATCAAATTATACACATACTCCTAATCGATGATAATCCTGGCGACATACGAATTATTAAAGAACTCCTTAAGGGGGCTAAAGATTTTATATTCGATTTGCGTATTGCTGAAAATTTTTCGAAAGGATTGATTTGTATCGAAGAGACTTCTTTTGATATTATTCTTCTAGACCTTATGCTCCCGGACAGCTCTGGTATAGAAACATTAGAACGGATGTTAGATAAAATTTCGATAAGTCCCATTATTGTACTCACAGGGATGGATAACATGAATTTAGCAATTAAGGCAGTTAAAGCAGGTGCTCAAGATTATTTAGTTAAAGGACAGATTGACAGTAATTCATTAATACGCTCAATATTTCATGCAATTGATAGACATAAAATGAAGAAAACTATTGAATCACTAGTATATAAATTACAAAAAGATGAGATTCAATTACGCAAAATAATAGAAGAGAACGCTGATAGTATTGTCATTGTCGATAAAAAAGGAGTAGTCCGTTTTGTAAACCAAATTGCAGAAATCTTTTTTGGACGACATAAAAATAAATTTATTGGGGAAGACTTTGGTTACCCTACTGGACCAGAAACTCAAGAGATAACTATTATCCGAAAACTTGGTAATATCGCAATTGCTGAAATCAACTCAGTAGAAATAGACTGGGAAGGTGAAATTGCTGATTTATTAACTATTCGAGATGTATCTGAACATCGAATGTATGAATTGCGCATACAAGAATCTGAAAAGAGATATCGAGATTTATTTGAAAAATCTCCATATCCAATTTTGATTTTAAATAAACAAGGCGTTGTTGTAGATTGTAATTCAAGTTTAGAGCATATACTTGAATTAAATAGAGAGGAAATAGTTAATAGATATTATAAAGAAACTCCTTTGGTCATTCCCGAGTATTTTGAATTATTTGATAAGGTTCACAGAGAAATATTAAAAGGAAATTTCCCAAATCCGATAGAAATTAAATATTTAAAATCAATGAAAGACGAAATTATTTGGCTTAAACTAAATTTTTCATCTATAAATATAGGAAATCAGGCACTAATCTATGTATTAATCCAAGATATTACAGAAATTAAGCAATCAGAGCAAGAAGTAACAAGATTGGAGCAAATTTTTCATGAAATGAATGCGCTGATAGAGGATGCTCCTCTAGCAATATTTTTAATTGATAAAACGGGTAAGATTTTAAGAGCTAATCAAAAAGCTTTAAATTTATTTCAATATCATTTAGATGAAATATTAAATCTAGATATATTCGATTTAATTAGTTCAGAATATTCAGAAATTATTACAAAGCACTATACTAAAGAAATATATGATTCATCAGAGCCAATTAAGATAGAATTCGTAGTTCAAAGAAAAGATGGAAAAAAGATTGATGTAGAAATTACCTCTACAATAATAAGAATCGCAGATAATATGATTATTCAATCCTTTTTTTCCGACATTACTGAGCGTAAAAACTATGAAAGGAATCGTCAAAAATTATTAGACCAATTAATTTCCTCTTTAGAATTTAAATCGAAATTCCTCGCAACTATGTCTCACGAGTTAAGAACTCCTTTAAATGCTATAATAGGCTTTACATCATTATTGCTAGACAGAAGTTATGGACAATTAAACGACAAGCAAAATGATTTTTTGGAAGATGTTTCTTCAGAAGCAGAACATTTAAAAAAATTAATCGACACTATTTTAGATTTATCAGTTATGGATATGGGTAAATTTGAACTACATATAGAAAAATTTGAGTTACTCTCCATAACACAAGAAATCGTTTCAATTGTAAAACATTTATTTAAGAAGAAAGGATTAGATATTAGTTTAGAAGGTATAAATAAACTTAATTATATCAAAGCAGATCAATTTAGGTTTAAGCAAATTTTATATAATTTAATTGATAATGCGATAAAATTTACAGAACGCGGTAAGATTACGTTTAGATGCATAGAAAAAAATGATTATTGGGAGTTTCATGTTGAAGACACAGGAATAGGGATTGCAAAGGAAGATTATGATGTAGTGTTTAGAGAATTTGGTAGAATTAAAAACAGTAAAGGAAAAGAAATTTCTGGTTCAGGTATAGGACTATCACTAACAAAAAGATTGGTACAGCTTCACGGAGGCGATATCTGGTTTGAAAGTGTAGTAGGAAAAGGTACAACCTTCATTTTTACAATCCCCGTATGAAGTTTTTATCATTTAACAAGTTTAAAATTTTAAATGTTTTTTAGTAAACAAGACATTTTTTTGAGTGTTACAATTAATATCGAGTCTCTCCCAATAAACATTATCATTATATGCTACGGAATCCATCCAATGCATATATCCTGTATATTTGTGTTTATTTAATAGTAAATCAATAATATATTTTGACTTATTAGGGTTCATTTCTATAATAAAATCAATGGAACATTTTCCAGTTAACCACGAATCCAATCCCTTTAACACATATTCTTCATATCCTTCTGTATCTATCTTTATTAATTTGATTTTATCTAAAGGTTCATTTATTAAAGTATCTAATCTTCTTTGTTTTACTTTGATTAATTGAACCATACCCGGTATTTTAGACAATAGAGTTGTCATTATATTTTCACCGCCGCCTAACATATTGTTTATTTTTATATCAAAAAATGAGACATCTTTATTTTCGTCTCCAGCGGCTACATCATAGATTATAACATTATTCAAATTATTAATTCGTATATTTTTTTTTAAAATAGAGATATTCCTTGGTAAAGGTTCAATACAGTAAACCTTACCAGTATGACCAACAAGCTTTCCTGCAAGTATACCAAACATTCCTTCATTAGCTCCAACATCTATAAATATATCTCCTTTTTTTAATGTTTTTTTTAAATATTCAGTAACAGAGGGCTCATAATTATCATTCAAGTGCAGACATTTACAAAGCGTGCTGTCAAATACATCTCCGCAATATTTAGTGTTGTCTCTTGTTGTTATTATTAGTTCGTATTTAGAACCTAAAATTAAACTTGCCATTTTAACTATAAATTTCAGAGTATTTTTGATATACGTTATATCTGATAACTTTGCTTTATGATTATAATAAAAGAAATTAAAATTTATATTAACAAAAATAAGTATAAAAACAAAACCAAGAATAATTGAAAAAGAGGCCAGCAATAGAATGAAAAAAATTAATATAATATATAAAAATGATAGATCAAACATATTTTTTTATTTGTAACTCGTTATTCTGGTATTATAATATATGATAAAGAAATAGATTTTATATAAAACTACTTGGTTTATTATTTTTAGTTATTTTTAATTGATTCGATAAATTCAGTTATATATAAATTTTTTATAAAGATTTAATTAAGATTTCAATATTTTTAATAGGTCAATAAAAATGGTTTCGCTCATAACCGCTATAACTGGAATTGTTTTAGTTTTAATAGCACTCCTATGTTTTAATTTCGCAATTATTTTTCAAAAAATGGGATTAAAAGAAGGTCCTGAAATTACTTTTGATAAAGGTTTAAAAGGGATATTAAAATCTTTTAAGGAAATTATTAAAAACAAATGGTGGGCATTGGGCGCCGTCTTAGGGGTTGTAGCTTGGTTCCCTTACATAATGTCAATAGGGTTAGTTGGAATAATGGTTTCTTTACCTATAAACAGTCTAGGAATAATCCTTATGGTTCTTGCAGCAAACCGTCTTTTAGGAGAAAAAATAAAATGGTACGAATTTCTGGCAATAATTATATTAGCAATCTCACCAGTTTTGATTGTGTTAGCTGGAATATCAGATGTTGTAATAAATTTGCATCTTTTTGTCTTCCCTTTAATAATTTTCTTAGCAATTACGTTTTCCATCACTATTTTTTGTTTAATACTGGCTCTAAAAAAGAGAGGTACGGATTCAGAAGGATTTTTTATAATGCTCACTGGCTCCTTTTTACTTGCTCTTGGTAATATTTTTACAAATATTTTAGCCCAAGCTGTAATTCAAGCAAATATCCAATTAACTTGGTATATATGGGCTGAAATCTTTTTTGGAATCTTTTGGTTTGATTATAATCATTTATGGGTTTTTATTGGGTGGTGGGGCTTGGCGATTTGTAATATTAGTAGTTTTGCCTTCTATCAAAGTGCTTTTCAAAAAAGTAGAGTAGCAGTGGTTTTTCCCGTATTTAATTCAATAGGGTTAATGGTCCCCCTCATAGCAGGAATATTTGTTTTCCAACAAACATTTAATAATTATTTTCTTTTCTTTCTGGCTATATTAATAATCTTTATTGGAACCTCCGCTCTTGGTAGATTTCAATATCTTGAACACGAGCTTTGAGTATGATTATTATTAATATGGTTAGAATAAAGATCTTATCTTAAACCAATATTAAAAATATTTGGATTTAATTAAAAATCTGAGTCAAACAATCAACCGTTTGCTTTTCGTCCTTAGCCAAGTAGTTTTGTTTGAAGATTGATGCGAAAAACGCGCGATCTTTTGGGTTAAAATATTTATATCCAAACTTATTCCACGCTGCCTCTTTGTTTAAGGGCGCAAACAATGCGATTTGATCTTTTACCAATTGAGTTAGTATGATTGGAACTTCTTCTTTGGTAGTCGGTGTGAAAGCGTTCAATAAAATATCGTCGTTAAAGTTATCCCAAGTATCCTTGAATTGTATACAGAACCTTTTAATGTCAACCTTGTTTTCTACGATTAATTTTGCCAATGCTTTTATAGCGATTTCATAAGAAGTAGGGTTACTATTTGATGGGGTTGATATTAAAGTACTTGGTAAACTACTTCCGTTGTTTTTATTTTGAGTTAAGTTATATTCAGGAAGAATTCTTATCTGGTTTAACCCCATGATATTTCTAACGTCTTTAATAGTTCCACCTGTGTCAAAAAACTGTTTATTTATAATGTATTTTAGAAGCTTTTGAGCGTGAATATCTCCAAAGTAAGGGTAATCTGAGGCGTATAGAAGGTATTCGGACCAATCTCGATTATCGACTCTTATTTTATTTTGTGCCTTAAACCATTTTCGAAAATCTTCTAAAAAGTTCCCAGCCCCCTCTCCATGAAGCATTGATAAATCGCCATAAGTATTAGGTTGAACAATGGCATTATAGACTTCGTAATCACCAATATTTCCTTGAGCGAAATGTGCGATTATAACCTTGAAATGAGGTAATAAATCTGGATAATGTTGAGCTAACGTTGTTCTAGTTGATCTAATTAATTCAGCGATGTCTAATATTGAGCCTCTTCCTCGAGTATCGAATATTACGGGCATGGAATGACTTGCAGCTTCAATTAAAACCTTAAGTGGTTTGCCCGTTTTAATATCATCGATCCATCTTTCTGATCGAGGATGTAATTTTAGACCCCGGAGACCTAATACTTCTCGAGCGTATGTTACCTCCTTAATTGCCTTTTCTCCTTCCATAGGATCGCAGCGAGCGTATCCAATTAGTTTCATAGAAAATGGGAAGCGCGTAGTAAATCTGGAGACGTTAATATTGCTAGCCCGATACAAAGCTTCTGGATGCTTATCTCTAAAAACATCTTGAAAAGGAAAAACAACGCCTTGATCGATGAAAGAATAAAATTTTGACTTTTCTTTTAAATCAGAATACCTTTTTCCCAACGCTTCTAACGCAACATACAATTTATCTGTAAAAGGATAAGGATTGAACGACCAAGTAATTTTAGTCGATTTCCCGTCCATTGAAGTTCTAAAGGATTGTTCTCCAGTCTTTACCCAGTCTGATTTTAATCTTCCTTGAACGTTACCCCAAAAATCAAAAGTTCCTGTACCCGGTGCTAGTGGATTCATCATTTTTGCTCCATCCACATCTTCTCCTAAATGCGAGTGGGCATCGATTACAAATATATTTTCTATTAGCGTTTTTCCTTCTTGTTCGATAGTTGCTGTTAGCATTTTCTTCAGTCTTAATATTTTTAATTCTTTTTTTTATTCTCTCATTTCTTTTGGAAGCGTCAATGTCCCAGTAAGGGGATTATTTAACGGGTCTTGGCAATATTCTATTGTAAAATAAATTAGATCGTAGAGAATGTTTGGATTTTCATTGTTATCTAATTTATGTTGATATAAGCTTAATTGGTACTCCGCTTCAGTTATTGGAGGCTCTGCATAGCTTACGCTTCCGAAAACTGATTGAAGTATAGGTTTCAAAAAGGGCGAGTAAAGAAAACCAAGCTCTTTTAGCTCATCCTTTAAATAAAAGAACATGCGTTGAACGGCTTGAGTCATGTATCTCACCGGTTGCCCTTCGGGTCCTAAGTATTGTTCTGCAAAATTCGGGTCATATTGCGCGAGATGTTCTCGAGTAAGATTTTGAGGGCGGAATAGTGATATTAACCCTCTTTCGATCGTAGTTTTTCTATTATATGCGATCGTTTCGCTACCCGCGTCTGGTACCCATACTCCCTGGTCTAATAACTTTCGAGTTTTATAACACATCGCTTGTAGTAATAAGGCAATTCCTATTCTACGGCATATTGAAATTTGAGCGTCGCTAACCCTTATTTCAACTGTTCCCCAATCTGTGAAAGGAAACACGTCTTGGAAGCGTCCATCCTCTAAACTCGCTTTTTGGACAACCTGAAGAAAATAGTTGATAGCATCTTGGTCTCCAGAAGTTATATAAGGAGGAAAATGCTTAGGGTCGTTGTTACTTAACATTGTAGTGTTATTTTTTAATCTTAAAGAACGCACACAATTTGGCGCAGTAATTCGATTGTTTACTATTTTAATAACATCTGTTGGTTTATTATTTAATATAGGTGAATTACATGTAAGAGCAATTATATGTGGAATAAAGTTGCGAATCATACAATATGCTTGTACTTTTTCTAAATCAGATGTAAAGGATCCAATGTGGCTATGGTCCGCTTGGGTCAGCCCGCGCATATATTCTTTAGCTGCTGGATTAATGGCTGAAGCTATGATGTGTAAATCTTTTGGTAAAGTGTTTTTTGCTAAAAGAAATAAGGTTGAACCCCAATAAGCCAACTCCTCAACATATTCACATGGGGGTGTTACGAGTTCTAATATATAAGTAACTGCTGTAACATTACCATCACGACCAAAAGTATCAATGTCAACGACATTTCCATCTGGAAGAGAATACCTAATATCCATTACATATCCTTTTTCAATGTCTTCCTTCCCATAAGGCCTTGACAATACTTTTTGCCGAATATAGTCGGGAACAGGTAAGAAATCGTTTCTTCCTTCGTATAAAATCTGGTCCATGATTTTAATAGCATCTTTTACGATCTCTCTCATCCGATAAACCATTTCATCACCAGGCGGGTAGTTACCTTTGTCATCTGCGATAATTAATTCCATTTCAATTCCATGCGTGAAGGGTAATGGGGTCCAATGCTCGATATCGGCTAAGATTTCCCCCCAAGATCTTTCGGGGATATGTACTTCTCTGTAATCCGTTCCAAGAAATAATTGATCCGAAGATCTATCTATAGGGTCTCCAATATAAACGCCTGAAGTACGTCCCTTATCTTTCCCTATTAATTGCGAGAATGTGTTATAATCATCTCCACCTGATCCTTTCTTTTTTTTCTTTTTTTTATCCTTAGCCATAAATCTATTCACTTTTTAATTTTAGTTTGAAAAATTATTAAATTACATTATTGATTGGATAAACGCTTTAAATATATCGTAATCGTTGATGAATTCATACGATAAAACTAAATTAACTATTTTGAAATTACTACCATAGAATATGCGTTTTAGATTATCCACAGTTTCACCCCCCTTAAATAACGAGTCGTCTATTATTAAATTAACGCGATCTCCAAGGCTCTTTATAATTTTGTTTTTAATTGAATTCGTCTCATCTAATTCAGAAGAGAGAATAATTGTAGGCTTTCCTAAATAGGGAATAAAGTCAAAATTAAAAACTACAACTTGTTTTGAAATTTTTTCTGGTTGAAAGAACTTTTTTAACGTAGATTGTATTACTACTAATTCTTCTCGATCGTGATTGTTGATTGAGGGATAGATGTAATACGCAATTGATTTATCCGAACTGTACTTTAACTCTGAATAAACTCTATCAATGATTGGAAATATGCTAAAATTAAAACTAAATAGCGATATGAGAGCGAGACTGAAGTTATAATCGCCCGTTAGAATATTACTACTTGCATTTCCTCCAATGAGTGAAAAATTTTGTATTTCGTTAGAGATTTTTGAAGCGTAAGTATTTAATAGAAAGAATTGAGAAAAAGTCCCTATAGGTTCAACTTTAGTTTTTTTCTCTTTAACCATCTCGTAAAGTTCATCAAATAAATCTTTAGCAACTCTTTCTCTTAGCTCTACCGAACTTATTCCTCCTATAACCGTATCGGCAGCTTCTGGACAATCTAATTCCGCTAAAATGCAAATGGTTTCTCTAAAAAATTCGTAAGCAGGATTGTGATAGTCTTTATCTGATAAAACAATTTTATTAGAATTGAGAATAATTTGATTGATTTGATTTATAATTTTAAGAATTAACGCTTTATTATTTTTTTCATGTAATTTTTTTATAACGTTAAATAAAACCTTAATTTTAACGATCTCATCATCAAGAGACTCAGAAAATTTGAGAGCTAAATTAAAACCTTTTTCCAGAGATTTGCTAATGATGTTTAAAAGCGTTTTTTCCTTTAATGAAGCGTCGTCGATAAAAGAAAGAACCCTAATAACTTGATCTTGATTAGTATTTAGTAAGTCAAGCGCAATTTTTGCTATTACTTGATTTTTTTTATTTTTTTCGTTTAATTTTTTAATAACTTCTAATGTAGCGTCTAAATTAACTGTTGCATTAGCCCTAATTAAGTTATAATAAAACTTTTTTTTTTCTCCTTCATCAGATAGTTTTAACGAGTATTCTAACGCCTTAAAAAAATCCCCTATCGAGAGATATGATTGTGCTAGATCCCTTAAATGGCTATCAATTTCAGCAAGGCTAACCCCAGTGTCTCCATTTAATAAAGGTGTATCGGAAGTTTGTAAGTTTTTTTGTGTCTCGCTATAATTACTTATTAACTCTTTAATTTCCTTCTCAATTTTCTTAACTTCACTCTTACTAGAGGTTATAAAAAAGTCTTTTGAGTTAAAACCATCACCATAATCAGATTCGAGAACTTGAATATTTTTCAAAATTTGGTTTATTTTACTCGCGGAAATAAGCTCTCTAACCTTTCGTACTTCTACCTTATATTCGACCAATTTCATCCAATAGGCATTAATTGTTAATTTACCGTACCCATCAGTAGTTGGTTTCAACGATAGATCAATCTTCTTAGTTTCTCCCGGTTTAAATAGAACTTCTTTGCTGAATTCGTCTGGTTTAACGTCAATATATAGATTTTCTCCCTCAAAAACAAATTTAAAATGTTCCTCCTTTTTAGAATAATTCACAACTTCTAATGAAACAGAATTTTTTAAATTAGGAATTAGAAGATTTTGAGGAAATTTTTTTATAATTATGGAGATTACTTGACTAGGGTCTGAGATCGCCATATTAGGGAGTATGAATTAATTTTAATATTTCTATTAATTACACATAGTAGATATTCTTTGCTGAATTCGTCTGGTTTAACTTCAATATAAAATTTATTGATTTTAAATTTTTACAAAAAAAGATAACTTTATTTCCCTTTTCTTCTATTTCTCTTCAAATAATCCTTGATATCTTCTATTATCATTTCTTTATTATAATCAGGCCATAGGTCAGTTCTAAATTTGAACTCTGCATAAGATGCGTCCCATAACAGAAATCCCGAAATTCTAGCGCCATCTTCCATGCCAGTGCGGATTATGTAATCTGCCTCAGGAAAACTTTTCGTATATAAATAACTTTTGATTAATTCTCGCGTAATATCTTCGGACTTTATTTTATCATCCGTTATCTTTTTCATAGCATCTACGATTTCTTCTTGACCGTCATACATAATGCACAAGTTAATGAAATTTTGGTTATGGTCCTTTGTAAATTCAATTAATTCTTTGATTTTCTCTTGGATATCTTCAGGTAGCAAATGTACTCGGCCAATTACGTCAAATTTAACTTTCTCTTCTCTTACAGTTGATTCACTTACTACCGTGTCCACTGCTTTTAAAATTATCTTAAAAATATATCTAAGTTCGTTAACACTTCTTTTTCGTGCGTTTTCAAGCGACAAGGCGTAAATGCTCAAATAATGAATTCCTGCGTCAAAAAAGTCAAATAACCTATCTTTTAAATTCTCGTACCCTATTAAATGGCCCACATTTGCTTCAAGCAATTTTTTTTTTGCCCATCTACGATTACCATCTAAAATTAAACCAATGTGTTTAGGCAATTTATTTGTGGGTATGTCCTTTAATTCTTCCAAGATAATTTAACCGTTAGAGAAATAACTACAATTACTACAATTGATACTATTAATAGTAATATGATAATAATATTTATTATTAATTTTTATTTTTTGAATTATAATTCAAATTTTGTCTTATTACCACATTTAAGAATTTGAACTGTTGCTAATATTAATTCCCTCATTTAATTTATATAGGAACCTCGTATAATAAGAATAATTTAACTAGATAAGTTTTTGACTTATCAAAAATATTGTTAATTTAACAATCAAACAAAATAGAACCAGCGTTAAAAGAGAGAGATCCATAATGATAAGCAACGAGTATTTATTTTCAAATATCGGTATTGATAGTGTAGGGTTTTATGCCCCAAAATATTACATCAAGTTAAGAGATCTAGCTGCTAAGCGGAAAATAGATCCTGCTAAATTTAAAAAGGGCCTTATGGCAATAGAAATGAGAATACCAGATGTGAACGAGGATATTGTTTCTCTGGGATTGAAGGCAGGATATCAAGCTTTAATAAAGGGCGGGATATCTCCTAAGAATATTGACGCTCTTTTCGTAGGAACAGAGACTATAACATATGCAGTGAAGTCGGTTTCGAACATCTTCTCTGAATTGTTAGGGATTTCGCCCAATTCTATTTGCCAAGATGTTTATAACGCGTGTGCAGGGGGGACTTTAGCCCTTCTCAACGCGATTGCTTTGGTAGAAAAAGATATTATAAAAAAAGCTCTTGTCATAAGTGTTGATACTTCTTCGTATCAATTAGGTAGTCCAAGTGAGGCTACTCAAGGTTCAGGAGCAATTGCTTTAGTTATTTCAAAAAATCCTAGGGTTGCATCATTTAGTGAAAAGTTTGGGAAAGTATCTGGAAATGTAGACGATTTTTTTCGCCCTGCTAATGAAAAAAATGCTAAAGTTTTTGGTCATTATTCAGTAAGCACTTATCTCAATTTTCAATTAAAAGCATACGACGATTTAATTAATAATATAGGGGATTTTCACGCTGATTACTACACATTTCACGCACCCTTTTCTAAATTACCAATAAAAATCATGCAACAGATAATCCAAAAACGCTGGATAAAGCATATTCAGAACCTTCCAAGGGTAAAAAAAGATCAAATAAAATCGTCCATCCTTAAGAAGCTTGATTATTTTATGCACGATATTACTGTTTTACCAGAGTGGTTATATTTGAAACTGAAAGAGAGGGGTTATTCCTCCGAAACATTAGAGACTATATCAAACAAACTTATAGCAAATATTAAAGGTAAAGTACTTCCACAATTAAGAGTGCCTTCGCATTTTGGGAACATCTACAACGCTTCTATTTGGGCTCAAATCATATATCTTCTTGAAAATTATGCTCGAACAAACGACACGATTTATTTTGGTTCATATGGGTCTGGTGCTACATGTATTTCAGGGTTATTAAAAGTTAAGGAAGGGTTTAAGAGAGTCGTTGATAAAAGTCCAAAGATTAATGATTTTATAGAAAATAAAGAACGCAAAAGTGTGAAAGAATACGAGTTAATAAGGTCTGGTGATTATATACATACAACGGTATTAGGTAAAATTGTCGAACACGAAAAGAATAATAAGAGAGGTTTTACTCTTCATTTTTGCGACGAGGGATGCATCCTTCCTAATATAGAAGGATTAAACCATTGTCCAAAGGGTCACTCTGGCTTACACGAGAAGTTTTTTCCACTGTATGCGGTGTTAAAGTCAGAACCTATAGTAAATCCTAACGAAAACGATCTTCACTACCTTTATAACGGTTTAGTAAGGATTGCTGCTAATGTTAAACAGGGAGCTTGTTTAGAGTACGAGATCAGGCGCCTTGAAAACAAAGAAGAAACAAATTTTAACGCTATTGGTTTATTGAATTGGAGTCCATTATATGTTCCAGTTCAAAATGTTTTTTAGAATTATAGTTAATAATGACATCTTCTATTTTTCACCTTCCTATCGGCCAAAAGTTCAAAATTATCTAAGGCAAGACAATTAGAAGATGATATAAATAATTTCAAATTAAGATTAATGTGAATAAAAAGATGCAAGAAATTCGTTCAGATATTTCGGGTTTTTATAAGCTATCCTTAGAAGAACGCCAACATCAATTAGCTAAATTAATTAACTTAAAACACGAAGAAATTAAACTATTGCAAGCTTTGGGGTATTTTACGCCCACTCAAATTGATACACTAATAGAAAACGTAATTGGGAGTTACCAATTGCCCTTGGGTATTGCTTTAAACTTTAGGATCAACGGAAAAGATTATATTTTGCCTATGGTCATTGAAGAACCTTCAGTAGTTGCCGCTGCTTCTAATGCAGCTAAGATAGCAAGAAAAAACGGGGGTTTTCAGTCTGAAGAAGTTAAATCAATCATGATTTCTCAAATACAAATAACTCAATTAAAAGATATTTCTGCTGCTAAGGAAATTTTAGCGAGAAATAAGGAAAAAATCTTAAAAATTGCAAATGAGCAAGACCCCTTACTAAACAAGCTAGGTGGTGGCGCTATAGATATAGAGATTCGAGAAATAGAAACAAAAAAAGGCAAAATGGTAATCCTTCACCTTCTGGTTAATGTATTAGATGCTATGGGTGCTAATATAGTAAATACGATGGCTGAAGCCGTAACTCCTTACATAGAGAAAATTAGTGAAGGGAAAATATATTTGCGAATCGTATCCAACTTGGCTACACATCGAATCGCAAAATGTAAAGCAGTTTTTGATAAGAATTTATTAGGTGGAGAAGAAGTAGTTGAGGGAATTTTAAACGCTTATGAATTTGCGCTCGCCGATCCCTATAGGGCAACAACTCATAATAAAGGAATAATGAATGGAATAATTGCGTTAACTTTAGCAACAGGAAATGACACTCGTGCTATTGAAGCAGGAGCTCACGCTTATGCTTCCTTAAGTGGCAAATACAAACCTCTTACGAAATTTAAATCTGACTCAGATGGTAATTTAGTTGGCGAGATAGAAGTTCCTCTAGCTCTTGGAATTGTTGGAGGAATGACAAAAATTCATCCAATGGCACGTTTAGCACTGAAAATTTTAGGTGTCAAGAGTGCTGAAGAGTTATCTCAAATTGCTGCGGCGTTAGGTTTAGCCCAGAATGTAGCCGCCTTACGAGCCTTAGCCTCGGAGGGGATACAGAAGGGACATATGGTGTTACATTCGCGGAATATTGCAAAAACTGCTGGGGTTCCAGACGAACTAATAGAAAAAGTTGCGAAAAAGTTGGTCCAAGACGGCAAAATCCGAGTGGATTATGCAAAAGAGATATTAAATAAATTAATGGAAAAAAAATCATAAATCATAAGAATAGATTCTGTGAAATAAACTATCCGGAAGTATACGATAGTAAAAACCTTTAGTTTTATAAAAAGTGCTTCATAAATTCCTCTAATAAAAAGCGATAAAATTGCATTACGATAAATAAAATTTTGAGATGAAATTTATGGGATTTAGAGATTATATAAATAAAATTGATGAGAAAGGACTCCTTCAAAAAGTAGATGTGGAGACTTCGAAGAAGCTAGAGATTTCTGGAATATTAAAAGAGAAAGAACCAACCCCCTTAATGTTTAATAATGTTAAAGAATCTGAATTCAGGTTGGTTGGCAATATGTTCTGTTCTAAGAATGTGATAGCTTCGTATTTCAATGTAACTCCCGCAGACATCATACCAATGCTTTCAAAAGCAATTACTGAACGCTCCGAACCAGAAATCGTATCAAACGCTCTTTGTCAAGAAGTTATAGAATCCAACATAGATTTAGATAAATTACCAATTTTATTTCATTGCGAAAAGGACGGTGGGAATTACATAAGTTCTGCTGTCGTAATCACAAGAGACCCCGACTATGGACAAAACATGGATTTTCATCGGGCGATGCAATTTTCCAAAGACAAATTTTCTACTCGAATAGTTAGAGGTCGACATTTTCATACATTTTTAGAAAAAAATAGCGAATTAGACGTTGCTTTTTGTATAGGTAACACTCCTAACATTCTAATTGCCGGAGCTACTTCTGTGGATATTGGAGTTGATGAATTACATATTGCAAATGCATTAGAGCCAATAAAAGTTGTTAAAGCAAATTCAGTTGATCTTTTAATCCCTGCAGAAGCAGAATTTGTATTAGAAGGGCGGGTCTATTTAGAAGAAAAACACGCTGAAGGCCCTTTTGTCGACTTAACAGAAACTTATGATGTTGTAAGAGAAGAACCCGTTTTTGAAGTGAAAAAAATAACTCACAGAAAGGACGCGATTTGGCAAGCCTTATTACCCGGTGCGCTTGAGCATAAATTATTGATGGGTATGCCAAGAGAACCAACTATTTTTAATAAGGTGAACGAAACTGGAGTTAACTGCTTAGATGTTAATATAAATCCGGGAGGATGTTCATGGCTACATGCAATTGTACAAATTGATAAAAAGTCAGAAGAAGATGGTAAAAAAGCTATTGGTGGTGCATTTATTGGTCATAGTAGTTGCAAACACATCTTCATTGTAGATAAAGATATTGATATTTACGACCCGTTATCTGTGGAATGGGCAATGGCAACTCGCTTTCAAGGCGATGCTAATATGATAATTAAAGATAAGGAACCCGGAAGTAGTTTAGATCCTAGTGCAGAACCAGGAACGAAAATGACAACTAAAATGGGATTTGATCTAACAAAACCACTTGTGACTAAAGGGAAGAGTTTTGAAAGAGCTGATTTCCCAAGAGTAGATTTAAACAAATATTTTTAATACGAAGCAATTGAGGATTATGAGATTAGAAGAAATAGAAAAAGATATGCTTGACGGAAAGCATGGAAAATCCGCCCAGAAATCCATGGAGATATTAACCACATTAGGCGAAATATTTGGTGCTGAATGTATGGTTGATGTTCATGGAGTTCAAATAGCAGGGGTTTCTTACGCTAATCTTGGCGAAGCAGGGTTAGAATTCTTAAACGAAATGGCAGAAGATGGGAAGGTCAGAGTTTTAACTACTTTAAATCCCGCTGGAATGGATCGGGATAATTGGCGAGCGTTAGGAATTGACGAAGAATTTGCTAAAAATCAGAATCGTGCTATAGATGTTTTTGCAAAAATGGGAATAATTACGACGTGTTCTTGTACACCTTATTTAATTGGAAACGCACCTCATTATAGCCAACAC
>DAOUUT010000129.1 GCA_030668025.1 Promethearchaeota archaeon | reverse complement strand
GTAGCATTGGCTAGAGTTAATATCAAAATATCACTCGCAATTGGATAATTATCACCAAAACTCATAGAAATAATGTCTGCATTAGCTGTATCAACGGACCATTCAATAGCGCTAATAATATCGCCTTCCTCTAAACCCGAATGGCCTCCAGCCTTTGCATTAATTAAAGAAACGCCTGGAGCAACTCCTCTATATAATCCACCTGAACCACCACCATCACCGCCTATTATGCCTGCGACATGAGTTCCATGACCCACATAATCTTGGTATTCGGTAGAATTTTCTTCAGAAACAAAATTCTTACTTAATAATAAGTTTAAATCAGGGTGGTCGTATATTCCTGTATCGATCACAGCAACTCTTACGCCACTACCGTCATAACTCAAATTTTCTGCCCCCACAGCAGGTATCCACCAATTTGGAAAGGAATCTTCATTTAACGCACTAGTTTCTGGAAACTGCTCTTGAAAAGAGGGTGAACTATAAAATCTTGACTTGTAGACCTTTTTTAAAGCGGAGTTAACTTCTAATAAACTCTTTTTGGCAACCAATTCTTTTGGATCGCATTTCATGTAAACACCTGGAATAATATTATAGTTATTAATTATTTCATATTCATCGAAAAAAGAATCTATTAATTCAATTCTATCTGATTTTGAGATTCCATCTTTAAATAGGATTATAATCTTAATTAATATCTCATCACTATGTTGAGAAGATTCGATAAAATTTAATTCTTTTATCAATAAATCGTCAAATAGCGCGTTTTGTTTATTAAAGGGTAATACGGAATCGAATTTTTCATTATTTGTTTGATCTGATGAAGTATACGTTAATCCACTGAAATCTAACTCTAAATTTTGAATATTAATATGATTAATATTTCTTGCAGCTCCAATTCCAAGAACGGGATTAATAATCGCGTTAATTAACAAAACCGTAATTAATAGATAGTTAATTTTTCTCCAAAATTTTTTCATAGTCTTCAAATAATAAATCTGTTATTTATTTCTTAGTTTAATAGTTCAAAAACCACAATTTTTTTTAAAAATCCATTATTATTAAATTTACATTTAAAGATTTTTTATATGTCAGATAATGCTGAATCAAAATTTTTTATCTTTAGATGGGGCTGTGGATTAGTGGAAATTTTAATAGTTTAAAAACCATAGGATCGTTCGCTTGGCATGCGAAAGGCCGGGGGTTCAATTCCCCCCAGCTCCACTTTTTTTACAATCTATTATTAAAAAAGTGTCAAATATTTATTATTTAAATTATAAGGTAATTTTCGTGAAACCCGAATTTCACGAAGATTTTATGTATTTATAAGCTAAAAAATCTTAACTTAACTTGAAAGGAATGAAAAAATATCAAGATTAGAGAGCTTTAAATGAAATGAATGGGAACGGAGGTTCGAGTAAAATGAAAAAAATTGGAATATTAGGAGGGATGTCATATGAATCAACCATTAAATATTACGAATTGATTCTTCAGAAGTATTATGATATATACGACGATTACTATTATCCAGAAATTCTAATTTATAGCCTCAATTTTCAAAAAGTTATTGATTATGAATTGGGTGACGATGAAGGTATTTATGTGAAATATTTGATGACCGGCATTAATTCTTTACAAAATGGAGGGGTAGATTTTATAATCATGGCAGCAAATTCTCCTCACGCGGTTTATGAAGATTTAATTCAATTGGCGAAAGTTCCAATACTTAGCATTGTTAAAGCTACAGCTGAGGAAGCTCAACGGGAGAATTTAAACAAACTATTATTGTTAGGTATAAAATTTACGATGCAATCTTCGTTTTACCAAGAATTTTTTGCTAAATTAAATATGCGGATTATTACTCCTTCAGAACCGGAACAAGATGCAATAAACCAAATTATTTTTGATGAGTTAGTGATCGGTAATGTTACAGAAGAGAGCAAGCATAAACTCTTAAATATAATAAATAATTATGAAATAGATGGCGTAATTCTCGGATGTACTGAGCTACCGTTAATTCTCCAACAAAAAGATACTAACATAAAACTACTTGATACAGTAGAGGTCCATGTAGAGGCGGCATTAAAGTTTTATTCAATCCAGAGTTAAATTTTTAGTAATTTTTAACTTTAAATACTCAATTAGGATAATTTTCATTGTTTGCAAGCTTTTTTAATTCTCAAATGCTATTTAATATTTAACATAAATAATTACATTTAAGTGGTAATTACTATAGGACAGCCAAAACTCACAAGAATTAAAATAAAGGACTTAGCTCCTATTATTTTAGTCATGTTCTTACTATTTGTGTCAATAGCATGTGCTAACATGCTGATTCCGAGCTATGGGGTAATTAGGATTGAGTTTAATATCCCTGAAGCGCTTATAGCAATTCCAGATTCGTTTTTTTTGTTAACTAGTGCTTCGTTTGCTTTAATTTGGGGGTATTATACCGATCGTATTGATAGAATAAAAGTTATAATGGCAGGAGCATTTTCTTGGACTTTTGGGATGATACTAACTGCTTTTTCCACAAATTTTTCAATGCTAGTGATCTCTAGAATGGCGAGTGGAATGGGGCTGGGTTGTGTCTTACCAGTTGGTTATTCAATTATTTCAGATGCGATTCCACCTGATGAGAGGTCTGGATGGTTTGGTACACTAGCAATATTAAGTTCAGTTTCCAATGGTGTGGGTCAAGGTTTATCTTCTTTTGTAGGACCAATATTAGGTTGGAGGTTTCCATTCTTTTTATTATCTGGAATTAGTATTATTATTGTTTTTATTTTATTTTTCGTCAAAATCCCTCAGCGTGGTGCTAGTGAGAACGAGTTATTGGACATGGTTGAGATGAACTTGGAGTATAGCTATAAAATCTCTAAAGAAGATTTGTCAAGTATCTTAAAAAAGAAAACTAATCGATATTTAATACTACAAGGCTTTTTCGCGATCATTCCTGGAACGATTTTAGTGTATTTTATGACTTCTATGCTTTCAAGTCATTATTTCACCGTATTACCTAACGAAATTAGGCTTCAAACAGCAACGATATTTGCTGGCTTACTAGGTGTAGGGTACTTACTGGGAAACGTGATAATGTCTTATATTGGCGATATTTTATTTCGAATAAATAAAAAAAATAGAACTCGATTAGCGACGGTTTGTATGATACTAAGCATTCCTTTTGTATTCTTATCTCTTTTTTCTATTCAAACTATTAGTAGCGAATTTGTTACTAATTTAAGTTATCCAGTTCCAATCCCTACTGAAGAGATTACCTTTTATATAATTTCTACAATTATTGAGATTTTTAAGGTTTATCCTTCGTATATCTATTACTTCATTTTTGGGTTTATAGGTTCAATCTTAAGTACGGGATGGGTTTCTAACAAGAATGCAGTTATGGTAGATGTAAATCTTCCCGAACATAAGGGTACTTCTACCTCATTTTTTAGCCTTTCGGAACAAGTTGGGAAGGGAATTACTTTATTAATATCATTTACTTTAATATCGATTCTTGGAAGTGTATTTAATATGATGATTTTTGCTATCTTTTTTTGGATACCGGCAACTCTACTTTGGCTTTTCGCAGGTAGATCAGTAGAGTTTGATATGGCAAGCAAGTCTAAAATTCTTTCTGAAAGGAAGCAAGTAAATTTATTAGATTATATATTCGAATTGGAAATCCAAATGGATAGAGCTATTCAAAAAATACAAGATTCAAAATATTACATATTATCTAATCAAATAAAATTTAATAAATTACTAGATGACGCTATTAAGATTTTTAATTATTGCGAAAAAGTAGGGGAAGTTAGGAGCATCACAAACATTGAGAATAGGGCTCGTGAATTGAATATTAAAGCGTTATCGATTAAATCTATGGCTAATCATATATTTGAAATTCTTAATTTAGATGATCTATCTGCTAAAGAAATAGATATGCTTAACGAGGATTTAAGACAAATTATTTTAAAAATTGCTGAAGGAGAAAAAAGTACATTTGGGGAACTCCTAATTTATTACGAAGATGCATATTTAAAAATCATTGAAGCTCGATTGTTAAGAAGAAGCGATTTAATTAAAAGTAAGGAAAAGATTTTATTAGCAATTAAGATTTACGAGAGAGTTAAAAGCCTTTTAAGCGAAAGATTAGAGGAGATTGGCGATAATTCTCAATTGACAGAAGAAGATCTTTTTGTTTACGAAAAAGAACAAAACTTATTCAAGAAATGTTCCAGTATTTTAATCGCAACAAAAAAATTGAAAGAAGATATTGAGGGAGTTTTTAAAAAATTAGAAGAAAAAGGAATAAGTGAAAAAGATTTAAAAAAGATTTTAGAATTAACCTCGGAATATAATGTTAACCTATATAAAGTAATTATAGACACTTTTGGTCAGGAAAAAAAGACAAAAACGGCCATTAAGGAAATATTGAGCGAAATAGATGCTATTTTTAACGATTATGACAAATTTAAGGAAGAAGAATTAAAAGTTTTTTAAATTAATTGAATCTTACGTCTCTCTAATTAGGTAGAAACTCTGATTTTAATACAGCTAAATAATCGGATCTATCGTCATCCAATAGCTCTCGAATGTTTTTACCTTTTTCATTATAAAAATCAGGACTATCATTGTTAGAAAATAAATTAACGAGCAATATTAAACAATTTTGTAGCTCTAAATCTTTTGTTCGCCCTTCGTTAAAATTCTTCATGATCTTAATAAGGAGATTGCTTAGCCAAACTTTATTAAAATGAGATAAGTCTATTTCCTTGTCCTTAGATTTGTTATTGTAAAAATCTAAGATATTGGCTACGCAATCCATTTTTATTATATTCCTATACCTATATAAGAATTCATGTAATACATGAGCTTGTGTTCTTGAATCTTATCGATTCAATCTATATTATATATACTACTACATGAAAATTCGAATATAAAAAGATTTTTAACTGTTTGTCGTACGAGAATAATGAAAATCGTAAATAATAGAGTTTTATAGAAATATGAAGGTTAAGATTAAAAAAATAATTTACTCTTTACTTTATTTCAAAGAATATAAAAGAATATATCGATGTGGCAAATTTAATAATAGTTTCAATAAATTTTAAGAAGTTTATAATTCCACTTCTATGCTTTTTACGAAAGTATCAATAGTTTGTTCTAGGTCGATTAAGTCATCAACTTCTTTAATATCAGAACTGGCAAGTTTACTAAGAAATTCTTTTAAAAGTTTTTCTTTTCGTTTATCTTGTGGGAAAATTAGACTGCTTTTGTAATGCTCCCAGTCCAAAATATTTGTAAATACTAAGAACAAACTCTCGATATGGCTGTAATCAATCAAACTTAGAAGTTTCTCTTTTGTAATGAGGTTTTGTGTTTGATCCTTATAGAAGCTAGATAGGTCATTGTAATAATTTGTGATGCGGGCTACATTGTCCAGTTGAGTGCGTAAAGCGATTTGGTTAATTGGGCTTTCCTCGCCTCTGTACATAATTTCAAAATAAGTATTGATAAAGTCTTTTAATTTTTGAAGCTTTTGTTGGAACACTCTCGTTTTGACTATTCGAGTGAACATTGGGCTTTCTTTATCTTTATAGAAACGAAGCTCGAACTTAACTATGGCTAATATATCAAGAAATAATTCCTTAATATCAATATCGTCGTTTTCCATTTTTATACAGTAGTTGATGTAAATAAATTTTTATTTTTGATACTAAATACTAATATCCTTTGATAATATAAAAATATACTATCTATAGAATTCTAATTCATTATAAAATTTAATTTTAATTAATATCGTAATGGAAAATCCCGTCGTATGTCGTATTCCTTAACTTCAAATTTGGTTTTGGGAATTTTTCTTTTTGTTAATTTCCTAAAAAGCATTGCTTTCATGTGAATCTTTAAAATCCTAAAGGGACACCGTAGCATAAATTTTAAGTTATTATTATTTGGTTGGTTTCTTAATTCTAGAAATTTATCATAGAAGCGTTTAGCTTTTAATTGTGCATTATACTTTTCAAACGAAATAAATCGTTCGACAATTTTATTTAACAATTCTGAGTCTTCAAAACAGTAATAGTTCGAAGCTTTTAAAGACCATTTAATTGCCTCTAATTGATATTTTATTGAATTAAGTTCTTTTTTCGGTGCGATTAATAAAGCAAAAAAGGAAATAAATAAGTTCATTACGGTACTTCTAAATATCTCTCGTACAGAAATTTTGATTTTTGGTTTAATAAGATTTCTTAAATCATCGCCATACAAAATAGTGCTATTCTGAATTACATTGCTTAAAACAATATTTCTTGGGGCAAACACAGCAGAAAAAACTTTGTTTACCTGGAAGATTTTATAAAAGATCGCTTGTTCCCAATATTTTAGTTTAGTAAGAAAATGGCTTATAAACATCCCAGTTGAGTGCTGTATAACGCCTAATACATTATTAGTTAGTTTTGATTTTGGTTCTTTAAAATGATGTTTAATTTCTAACGCAATAAAATACCGTTCAATTTCTTTTATATGATGGTCTGAAACTCTATCTTTAAAAATAAAGAGGAGATCACAATCAGAAACAATAGTATTATCATTATTGGCTTGTTGGCTTCCAAATAAAATAATAGATAATATTTTATTAATGCCAATTTCTCTATTGATTAGAACTATAATGTCTCTAATGTAATTCCGTGATTGTTCATTGATTCCTCTTAAATTATTTGATAATTTTTGCTCTATATCCTCGTCCACTTTGCTGGGCCCCGTATCTTGCACTTTAATCAATAATTTTTTTTTTAATAAATATATAAAAATGAGAATTAAAAGTTTTTTAAAAGATTTTAAATCGCATTTCCGATTTTATAACCTCTAGCTACAGCTTCCATTACCGTTTGTGGCTTTCTTGCATCTCCGATTTTTTCTACCTTTATATCTAATAATTTAATCTCTTTAGAGAGAGAATCATTTGGTTCCACACCCGTAGCGTAAAATACATAATCAACATTGTTAATTACTTGTTCTTTATCAGCAGCGTCTAAATAATTTACATAATCATCTCCAATTTCTTGAATATTGGCACCTGTAATTAATTTTATGCCTAAAGCGTTGCATTTATCAAGTAGCACCCATTTCGTGGTTTTTCCTAAAGCGGAACCTAGTTTTGGTAGCATTTCTAGCACAGTTACTTGGTTTCTTCCTTCATGGAGCATTTCTAAAGCTACATCTGTCTCTAACGCTTTGTAAAAAGTAAGGAAATCAAAAGCTTCTCGACTTAGTGAACCAAATTTTGTTAAGAATATTGCTAATTCAATTCCAGTAGCACCACCACCAATTACTACATTGTTTTTACCCACTGGAGCATCTCCACTAAATACATCGTTAGCCCAATAAACATTTTTTCGGTCTATGCCTTTTATAGGAGGTCTTGTTGGTTTTGAACCAGTTGCGATAAAAACTACATCAGGATTAAATTCCTTTACTTTTTCTATTGATACCTCTTGCTGGAGATGCAAACTAATTCCATGTTTTTGAATCCAGTAAGTATAATTTTCAATCATTCTTTTAAACTCGTTTCTTCCAGGCGGTACCCAGATTATATTTAATAAGCCTCCAATTTTATCGTCTTTTTCAAAGATATGTACTTCGTGCCCTCTAATAGCAGCAACTCTCGCGGCTTCTAATCCCCCTGGACCAGAACCAATAACCATCACTTTCATTTTTTCTTTTAATGGTTTAAGTTCAGTTCTAGCCTCATTTCCGGCGCGAGCATTTCTTAAACAAGATATTGGCATCATTCTAAAAACACTATCGAAACATCCTTGATTGCATGCAATACAATTCATTATATCTCTTATTTCACCTTTCCTTGCTTTCATTGGAAGATATGAATCGGCAATCAATCCCCGACCAATGCATATAGCGTCGGCTTTACCTGCCATTAATACTTGCTCGGCTAATTCGGGAGTATTGATCCTATTAGAAGAAAAAATCGGAATTGATACTTGATTCTTAATGTTTTCTGCAAGATATGTATAACACCCTTCTGGAACGTCCATCGTCAGTTGTGGTATCTTGGTTTCGTGCCATCCCCCAGTAACATTAAAATAATCTAAATATTTTCCTAACTCTTTAGCAATAATTGCTTTTTCTTTATATGTATTACTACCTGGAACGAAATCATCTCCAGAAATTCTATATCCAATAACCAAATCAGGTACACTAGATCTCATCAGATTAATTGTTTCGATTGGAAACCTCAAACGATTTTCAAGAGAACCACCGTATTGATCATTTCTTTTATTAGTCTTTGGAGAAATAAATTGATCCATCAAATAACCTGCATTAGCACAAATTTCAACTGCGTCAAAACCCGCTTTTTTCGCACGGATGGTAGCATCTACAAATGCTTGTTGTTCTCTTTTTATATCTTCCAGCGTCATTTCTTTAGGTGTGGTTTTACTAAATTTACTGTAAACTGCCGAAGGTGCTATTGGTTGCCGACCAATAATTTGTGGAAAAGCGTAGGCACCACCGTGATATAACTGACAACAGATTTTAACATCTTCTCGAGCATCATGTACGGCTTTAGTAAATTCAGTTAATTTTGGAAGATATTTATCGTCATCTATCGCTATCATTGACGGTAATCCTTTTGCGTATATATCTACATAACATCCACCTACAACTAATAACCCCGCGCCTCCCTTCGCTCTTTCAATATAAAAATTGGTTAATTTATTTGTAATAAATCCGTCGTTAGCTAGGCCGAGATGCATTGCAGGCATCACAATCCGATTTGAAAGTGTAATATTGCTAATTTTCAAAGGTTCAAATAATTTGAAGAATTTCATATAAATTTCACTTTAATTTAGTTAGATTTAATAATTATATTAGTTAATAAAATTGAAAACAATATAAATTATTAACCTTTATAGTAGGTTCTAAGCCCTATTCACTCCGTTAGAGTATCATCAAAAAAGAAGTAATTTTAAAAAGATAGGTTTATCGAAAATAAGAATCAGAACCACGATCGTCTCGATTCCCCTTCATAAAGTGCTCTGCTTGCTTTTTATACGAATCAATCACAACTTCCATTTCTTCAATTTTTTTGTTTAATTCATCGAAATTCATATCGATGTTGAAATAATCTTTTAAAACTGCAACTAAAGCTTTAGATGCGCGAGGGTCCAGTGCCATCATAGGCAATGGTAATGTTTCTGCTAACAAACACATCCCTGGTGCATAGCCCTTGTTTCCTGCCCAAGCAGGTAAGATCCCATTTGCTCCAGCAATAACTCCACCTTCCATTAGCTTCGTATTTTTTAATTTTAAAAAAGAATCCACGACTTCTTGATCCGTTCCACAAACATTCACAAACGATGTGTCTATCACTTTATCAATGACCATAGCACCAGTGCTGATATACATTTTAATTTTACTATCTGTTAATTTATCCATCTCTTCGCAAAATTTTTGAGAAAAATCAAATACGCCTTCTGAGGTTTGAGGTTGATAATTGGCTGATAATATAAAGAGATCTTGTTCCTTTTCTTGTTTTCTTGATTTATAATAAACTTTCGCACTTGGGATTTCCAATTTCCCTTTTTCGACGTTAGATTTAGGCGGAAAATCAAAATATTCTATGTCTAAAAATTCTTCAGCACCAATGGAATCCTTTATAGATGTAATCGCTAACTTTGCCACTAATGCGATCCCAGGCCAACCTATTAATACGATAGGGTTATTAAGATCGTCCGTATTTAATTCAAATTTACGAGTAATGTTAAAATTCATAAAAATCACTACTAATTATCTTAAATTTCGAAATTAAACTTTTCTCCACAATTGGGGCAAAATTTGGTTTTATC
>DAOUUT010000033.1 GCA_030668025.1 Promethearchaeota archaeon | reverse complement strand
GATTTATGTGGATGTTGTGGTTCCACACATCCCACCAAGGCATACTCTCGAGCATCTTCAAGAGTAAAACCACGATCTATAAGTCCGCTAATTATTACATCATCATTAAATAAAGCAATACTGGTACCTGATTTTATGCTTTCAGTAACTTTAACAAGCAAATCTTCCGGTGTGTTCTTATGGATTCTAATAGAAAATGTTGGCTGTACAGTTTTAAGATTGGTGTATGCGTCTAATAATATAAAAGTCAACTCATTTGTTACATCTTTTCCATTACAATCAAGCCCTCCGATAGTTACATTTGCGGCAATTGGTGGCCCTTCTGAAGCTACAATACCTTGGGTAGGCAGATAGTTCCATAAGCTTGCAAGTTTTATATAAAAGCCTTCAATTAAAAACTGAGCTTTTTCGGGCGATATCCTTCCCTCCATCTTATCTTTGTTATAGTATGGATATAAATATTGGTCTAAACGTCCTATACTAATTGCGAAACCACCATCCTCTAAACAACATATTATATGAGTAAAATAAATAAGTTGTAATGCTTCATTAAACGAATTTGGCGGATATTCGGAGATATTATTACATACTTCAGAAATTTCCAAAAGTTCTCTTTTGCGTTCTAGATTTGGCTCATTTGTTGCCAAAGTAATAGCTAATTTTGAAAATCTCTTAATAAATTCTTTTATTCCATTACATACTATAATAATGGATTCAAAAAACATTTTTTTATCAATTTCTTCTGATTTTAATTCAGATAGACCTTTTAATTTTTCTTTAGATTTTTGAATTAAGCCGTTGATTCCATACTTTAAAACATTTTCATGACCAGGGAAAAAATGACCCACACCATTTGTAAGTTCCGCATCCACAATAAATAGTAATCTTTCCAGAAGGGTTTTTTCATCATCATTCAAATAACCATAATACCTATTTTGAACTGTTTGTTCCTCATGTTTCCAATACGGAATGATATCTTCCTTTAAAATTTGTTTATCTTCATCGGACAAGAAAAGTGGTTGGACTGAACGTGTATCGTAAGAGTCACAATCTTGCTCTAAAGTATCTACTCTAATTTCAGGATATAATGGAGTCCCTACTAATTTTGAACACCGGTTACCTACAATAACTTCATCATCCCAAATTTTAATCGTCATATTTTGCAAAATATGTTTGATACCTTTTGCAAATCGAATTACAGGAAAATCTTTTTTTGTTTTTCTATAAGATTCCGTAATTAATATAGCTCTCTCTAGACAAATTTCATGAGATTGCCTAATTACTTTTTGTTTCATGTTTAAAGTGCGCTTTCCCCATTCTGAATTTTGTAGCTGCTCTATTTGAATTTTTTATCCCCAATTTTTTATTTTCTTAAATAATTTCATTTAGATAAACAATTATATAACTTTTGTGAATTTAAATTAATCTTTAAAAAAAACCTGTTATTAAATTTAAAATATTAAAAGCTATAGTTGCTAACAATTGCCTTTTAAATTTGAAAGAATAACAATTTCACGATTACGTAAATGAAATAAAACCCAATTAGAAACGCTCCTTCCCATTTTTTTAAAGTTTTGTGGGTCCATAGTAGATATAACGTAATTGCTAAAGCTAAAAAGAGAACTGGAAGATCGAAAATCAGAATTACCATCGGCACGTTAAAACTAACTATTATTGCTCCAGAACCCGTGGCTAATAAGATATCACATATATTGGAACCTAGTATATCACCTATAGCGATTCCATGAGACCCTCTCCTTATAGCCGTTAAATCAGCTACTAGTTCTGGCAGACTTGTACCAAAGCCAACGATTAATATTCCTATTACATTTTCGGGCATGTTAAACTCCCTCGCTATATCGTGAGCAGAGAGTAATGTGAATTCTGCTGCGACTAATAAAATTAGAAGTCCAATTAAAGTATAGCTTATATCTTTAAAAAGGGAAGATGGTGCGTGAGGGCTCGCAATTGGGTCAAAACTCATAGGATCTAGGCGTTCTTTCTCAGCAAAGCGAACTTCCGGGTTAGCTCTTACCAAACGCCTTTCGCTCCAGATTATGAATAGGAGGTATAAGAAATATGAAATTATCATTAATAGCGCTTCAAATTGAGTAATTATACCATCAAGGGAAAAAACAAGAAAAATCAATAAAGAGATGAAAAGCATAGGGCCCTCGCGTCTCAATTCCCACTTACTAACGATGAGCGGCTGACTCACCGCCAAAATTCCAATAATTAAAGTAATTTGAGTTAAAAAAGACCCTACTTTATTTCCAATAACTATTCCATCAATATTTGTATCAATACCTAAAAGCTTATCAAAACCGCCCATTACGCTCACGGCAATTTCTGGTAAACTAGTCCCAATCGCTAAAATCGTGAGACCCACCATTATATGGCTAATATGTAAGCGATCGGCAATATTTTCGAGTCCGATTATTATGATTTTTGATCCTGCGTAAAGCCCGACAAATCCTACTATCAAGAATAGAATTGAAATTATAATCATTGCTTGTTGTAAAAAATTACTTCACTTAAAAATCTTTAATATTTATAGAAAGATAACTATAAAGCGTTTTAAGGATTTATTAACAATGATAAAAAATTTTTAACTTTTTCTTATATTAGTTATAAATTTTATACTTAGAACTTTCGTATTTTTAAAATTTTTAATTATATTTATAATAATGAACACAAAATATTATATGGAGGAACCAGATTGAAGAACGAAGAAGAACTTTTACCTAGACCAGATTCTCCGCTTTATAATTTAAATCACGAAGATGAGAATATCAGGAAAAAAACGCTTAGAAAGTGGAGAATAGCAAATAAATTTCTAGTCATTCCTTTATACCGACTAAGAATTATGCCACTTATTGGCTTTGGGAGAATATTTCTCATTCTAACGACAAAAGGAAGAATAACTGGAAAAAAAAGGAGGACACCATTAGAATACCATTGGATAGAAGGAGTTATAACGATCTTCTCGAGTAGAGGAGAAGACGCTGGGTGGATAAAAAATATGCGTGTTTATCCCGACGCTACATCGGTAAGACACGGCTTCCACCGTTTCCAACCGCAATTAGAATTTGTATCTGATGAGGATCAAAAGCTCAATGTTATGAAATGGTACGTGGAAAACCACGGAAGGTCAGCAAAAATGCTTTTCGGTTGGGATCCGAAAATTGACGATCCAGAAACCACCGATTTCTCAAAAATGTTGAATATGATTACAATAATTAGGTTGCATCCGCAATAAATTGTGAACTTAGGTTAAGAATTTTTCATCTAAACAAGACTGATTCTTTTAATTATAACCAATAATTTTTTAAATTTTTAGAGAACTATATCATTTATTATGAAATGTTTATTGGTATTTTATTCAAGAACGGGTACAACTAAAAAAATTGCTGAATTGATATCAACAGAAATGAACTGTGAATATGAAGAAATTATTGATACTAAAAAGCGAAAAGGATTTATTATTGGTTTTATAAAATCAGGGTTTGCTGCTACAAGGGAAAAATTAACAATTATTCAAGAAATCCAGAAAGATCCTAAATTATACGACACAGTTATTCTCGGAACTCCTATTTGGAACAAAAGAATGACTCCTGCAATAAGAACATATATTACTGAAAATAAAAACCGATTTAAAAGCGTAGCTTTTTATTGTACAATGGGTGGGAAAGGTGGACAAATCACTTTTGAAAGTATGGCAAAATTATGCGAGAAGACACCAGTATCAACGCTTGAAATAACTAAAAAAGAAATTAAAAATGAGCTTCATCAAGACAAAATCAAGAATTTTTCTCTACAATTTAAGTCTTAAAGATTAATAATATAAATTTTTAATTTTTACTCTAAAAAATCGCTTTTTATTTTTGCCATTCTGTTCCACATTGACCGCATCTATACATTTTAGCGTATATCTTTGGATATGTGTATATTACTCTGGTTTTATCGTCAAATTCACGAATTTGCGCTTTATTAGTATTTCCACAATTTGGACACTTTTTTTTGCGCGTAACCGATTCTTCAGAAAGGTCAATCGGTATTTCGTTCTCTTTCAATAATTCTTTGGGTTCTGAAGTTTGGTTTAAATCCGTCTTAGTATCAGATGTTATCAAATCGCTTATTATTTCTGGCTCTAGTGATAAAACTTCTATTTGTTCTTTTGTCTTCTCTTGCTTTACTTCTAAATCAACTTCTGAAACTTTTTCTATTTTTGCTGATGTATCTTTTAAAACTGGTGGGTGTTCGCTTTTTTTTACATTTATCGCAGTTATAGTTTTAGCTAACAGAAGCGTATCTTTTTTTATAAGATTTTTGTTTTCTTTTTTTAGCTCTTCGATTTTATTCTTTAAATCGGATACTTTTTGTTCTTTCCTAGAAAAATTAAATAGCTTAGTCTTTGCAGTTTTTATTTCTTCTTTTAATAGTTGTTTTTCTTCTTTTAATTCTTTATTTCGATTATCTAAGCTCTTTAAAGCTTTCTCTAATTCCTCAACAGAACTTTGCTTGCTTTTTAACGTATGGATGTTATCTTCGAGTAATTTTTTACTTCTTTCAAAATCGTTTAGTTGTTTTTTTAATCCATATATTTTTTCTTCCAATTGTTCCATGTTAGAACTTTCAGACTTTAAGTTCGTTGAGCTTTCAGTCAGTAGTTTATTTTCTTTCTCTAATTCAGAGATCTTATCGTTTAACGATTTAATAATACCTTCTAATCTACCGTAATCTTCAATCAGATTATTAAGCGAATTTTGAGTTTTTGTTAAAACTTGGTCTTTAGCAGAACCAGTAAAATTATTCCTGTTATTTTCTAATTCGAGATTTAACTTTTCCATTTTCTGTTGTAGAGCCTCTATTTCATGAATTTTTCTTGCTAGCTCTTGTTTTTGTGAAGTGATTAGACTTCCTAAATTTCTTATTTCTTCAGATTCCTTAAGTTTTTCAGCAGGCTCCACAGAATCAATTTTAGCTAAAGAAATTTTCTCATTTAACTTTTTATTTAACTTAACAATCTCGCGCTTTAGGGTTTCAACATTTTCTTCCAACTGGGCTCGAGTTTTTTCGTCTTCTTCAGCCATTTCTATTAAATTTTTTATATCCTTACTCATGTTAAAACGTCGAAGTTTATTGATTAATTAACTTATATTTTTATAACAATAACTTAAATATAAAATTATAAACCTTATATCACAATTAAACTAGGTATATTTGTTTAAATTTCTTCAGTTCAAAAATGGTTGGATCTAACAAGTTCTTTTATAAAGTGTGTATTGTCGGGGATTCTGAAGTAGGTAAAACCACATTGCTCCACCAATATCTAAAGAGAAGATTTGTCCCCAATGCCCAAAGAACGATTGGTTCTAACTTTTTTGTGAAATATGTCAAAATCCCAAATGTTGAGAATGTATTGACATTACAAGTATGGGATTTAGCCGGGCAACCTCGTTTCAGATGGGTTAGATACGCGTTTTATAAAGGTGCGAAGGGAATTGTATATGCGTTCGATTTAACGCGTAAAGAAACGTTCGATAATTTATTAACCTGGAAAGAAGAAGTTGAGAGTAAAATAGGCGTGCAACCAAATGTACTAGTAGGGAACAAGCTTGACTTGGTAAATCCTGAATCTAGGATTATTAAACTGGAAGACGCCAATAACCTAAAACAAATATTGACTGCTCGCGAATATTATGAAACAAGCGCGAAACTTGGCACGAAAGTAGAAGATGTATTTTCTAAATTAGCCTTAGAAATGTATAAAGCATTTAATGAGAACGAATAACTACTAAAATAATCTTTTTTTTTTAACAAAAATGGAAAAATTTAAATAATAATTAAAAATACATAAGCATTGTTTTGAAATTCAAAACATTTGAACTTTTTCAATGAGGTGAAAAAAGAATGATCATTATGGTAACTGTAAATTATCCCAATCATCAAGCAATTGAAGTAGCGAAATTGTATTTCAAGCAGCCGAAAGAAATACCATATGTGAAAAAATGGCGTATTTTCAATGCTTACGCAGGAAATGATGGTATGAAGCAATATCATTTAATTTATACTGATAAGGAAAAAGCAGAAGATGCTTTTATGGGAATCGCTAAATATTTTGTACCATTTAATCAAATTGAAGGTTTTCGTATTCAGAGTGAACCCTTAATAGGTGTATCTGATGGTTATAACTTACTAGGGATGAAATGGGAGTAGAATTAAATTGTATTATTTTTTTTTTATATTTATATTATTTTAAAGAGGTATTTTTTGTAATTTGTTGATTGATTTAGCTACTGCATGAGCCATTAATGGAGGAACTGCGTTTCCTACTTGCCTATATTTATCGCTCATATTTCCGCAAAACCTATAACTGTCTGGGAATGATTGCAATCGCGCGGCTTCTCTAATGGAGATCGCTCTATTCTGTGTGGGATGGATAAATCTACCTGGGGCGCTAACACAACCACAATTTCCCGTAATAGTATCTGCGGGTTTATTTAAATGAAGTCTACCGTATATATTGGGGTACCCTCCTTTAAGTTGGTATTCCTTCGGCAGAGAAATATGGTTCTCGCCTTGATTAATGTGAGAAATCCTTTTCTTTACTAATTCGCTGTGATTTGGGGCAAAATGATCGTATAATTTATCCGACTCTTTCCTTAAATATTCTTGAAATTGCGTTTTTGGTGGATGTGAATATTCCTTAACTAAATTTTCTGTACGTTTTTTACGTTTAATAAAAGGTTTTGAGTCAAGAATATCGGAAATCGCGTCCTTTACCGTTAAATAAGAAGGTAGAGCTTCCTTCTCGAAAGAATCTTTCTGGTTACCGTCCTTTCTATTTGTTTTTTGAATCTTTAAAGATAAGACTGAATCCTCTGGAGTTCCTATAAAAAACACCCTTCGTCTTAATTGTGGAACGCCATAATCTGCCGCTAATAACACTTCCATTTTACAGAAATAACCTATATCTCTGTACAATTCAATAACTTTTTCTGCTACCTTTCCTTTTGACATCGATAAAATTCCAGGAACATTTTCCATAACGAAAAATTGTGGTTTAAAGTAATTAACCCATTGAATGAAATAATAAATTAACGTATTTCGAGGGTCGTCTGGTCTTCTGTTTCCTACAGTAGAAAATCCCATACAAGGTGGCCCTCCGATAATCCCGCTAATTTCTATGTTCTTAACGAATTTATCTAATATTTCTCCACAATCTAATTTCGTTATGTCTCTATTTAAACATAAGATTTCGGGATGATTTAATTTATACGCATTATAATAATTTTTTTCTAATTCAATCGCTAATCCAACGTGAAAATTTGCCATTTCAAAACCTAGCGATAAGCCTCCAGCTCCACTAAACAAATCTATTATGAAGTTCTTTTTCTCCGACATTTTATTGTTAAAAGAATCAGTGATTTTTTTTAAAATATTTTGGAAGGATAGTAAAAATGTTTAATTATACCTTCCCATTCAATCTCATCGCATAATTTTTGAGAAAAGCTAACGCTTTGGGTGGATCTGCTTGAGGCATGGCGTATGATACAAGCACGCCTCCTTGAAATGGAACGAATATTACATACCCCAGCCCACTATCGTTGGTTCCAATAATTCCTTCAGTAGTAGTTTCAACAACCGAAAATTTTCCATCGCTTAAAACAAAAGAGCGGTCTCCTTTCATGACATTCAATATAACGTTCGTTTGCTTGGTTAGATCCCAATTGTCTGTCTGGAAAACAAGATTTCCCGAATCAGACACAACTGCGGCTCCAGCAATTTTTGTGTTAGACTCTAGCGCATCAATTCCCAAGTCATCAATTATCCTTTTTATTTCATCCATAATAACTATTTATTAGGTTTATTGGTTTTAAATATTATTTTTACTTATTACTCTTAATAATTGGAAAATTATTTTACTAATTTTTGCTTAATTGTTAAAAATCTATGCACATTAATAACTATAACGATAAGTAGAAAATTTATAGAATTCATAACTAAGTTTAAAACTAGATAAGAAATGGATAAAGAAGATAACTATATCTCAATTAGAAATAAAATATTAGATTGGTACAACGAAAACAAGCGCGATTTCCCTTGGAGAAAATCAAAAAACCTATATCAAATATTGATTACTGAAATTTTACTACAGAAAACTATAGCTTTAAATGTTTCTAATGTGTATAACGATTTTTTTACAAAATATAAAGGCTTCGCTGATATTTTCAAGGCTGATATTAGTCAGCTACAATCAGATATTGAAATTTTAGGGCTATCCAACAAACGCGCTAAAATTTTGAAAGACTTAAGTACGATGGTATTAACGGAATATAGCGGTGAAATCCCTCTCAATCCTGAAATACTTAAAAAAATCAACGGAATTGCCGATTATGTAAGCAACGCATTTTTATGTTTTGGATTGGACAAACGAACTTTTTTTATTGATGTAAATATTAAAAGGTTTATTTCGAGAGCGTTCGAATTTTCAAACTCAAAAGTAAAAATTGATGTTCTTCACGCGAATTTAGATAAGTTATTGCCTAAGACGGGTTGTAAACATATGTATTGGGCGATTCTTGATTTTGGAAACAAAATCTGCTCGAAAAAAAACCCTAAATGTGAGCTTTGCCCCATATCTGAAAATTGTTTGTACTATCAAAATCTTTAATAGATGATTTCTGAGAAACTAATAACATAAATAAAAAATTTTAGTTTTTATAACCTCTATAAAAATTGGATGTATGGTAAATTTTCCATCGTCAAATTATTAATAGCTTAATAATCTGTTCTTTTTAATATTTAAAAAAAGGAAAATGAGCAAAATTATTAAATATTAGAGCAACATTATCTTTTCTTAATCCAGTTATGGTATTGGAGATTTTAAAATGAAAAAAAATATCTTAAACAATAGGAAGTTAATTTATTTTCTTACAATGCTTATAGCCGTATTAATGGTGACTACTTATTCAGCTAATGGAAATTATGTTACCAATATTGTACTTGAAGATAAAATGGTTGAAAATGTGAATATCGATAATGTTATTGAAACCCAACCATCAGATGTGGTAGAACCAGATGTGGTAGAGTTTAATGTGGTAGAACCTGATGTTGTAGAGTTTAATGTGGCAGAACCAGATGTGGTAGAACCCAAAGTAGTAGAACCAGAAATAGTAGAACCAGATGTAATTTCTATAATAGATGACCTAATTAACAAAATTATTCAAACACCTGAAGATTGTTGGAGAAAACCAGCCCAAAATAGAAAAGATACAATGATTAATAAATTAACTTCATTAAAAGAATTAATATTGCAAGATTATTTAGAGGAAGCATATAATAAAACGCTTCACGACATCAAACCAAAATTAACGGCTTTAAAAACTGATGAAAACGAGGAACCTTGGGGAAATGGGACCTTTAAACAAGCTTGGCTTGTCTGTGAAGATCTTAGAGAGGAATTCCGAGTTGACTGTAATACAATTTTAAATGAATTAATCCCACCTGAACTAATGTAATATCTCTGAATAAGAATTAATTCTTTTTGACCAGAAAATTCTTGCCATTTTTTTTTTATTTTTTCTGGTTCATTATATCTTGTACTGTAATTTTGGGATGGTGATATCTTCCTGTTTCTAATGATTTATTACCAAATTGAATCGCTTTCTCAGGACAAAAATTAATACACGCTAAACATTGCTGACATTTATGTTGCCATTGTGGTAAACCTTCTGCAAGTACGATATTATTAACAGGACACACGCTTTCACATATACCACAATTAGTACAATTTTCGTTAGCGTAGAATGATTTGTCGCTAGCGTAAACTTTATCACGGAATTTCTTATTCATTCTCTCGCTTATAATCGTATCATTTTGAAAATTTTCTCCATTTTCCTTTAAAATATTAGCGATTTTTTCAACCTGATTAATTGCGTTTTCAAAAAACTCTTTTTGTACTGCTTCTGAGACTGTTTTATAACCTATTATAAAATTACTGGGCATTCTAATAAAAAATCCGGCATTAAGCTTTTTCGTTTTCGTTTCAAGTATATTATCTAACTGTTGCAAAGGTGCGCCGTCCGCAGTTCCAGCCCTCGTAATCACTGCAAAAAAATAGTTGGACTTAGCAAGTTCAATGTTGTTCATAAAATCGAAGACAATTTTAGGAAGCCCAAAGTAATACAAGGGAAAAATAAAACCAACTTTTTCACTAGTCGATGCAAGCTGATCTTGTTGCCAAACATCCGCAATTGGAACTAATTCGCATTCTTCCACCCTTTCGGCAATATCTCTCGCAATCTTTAAAGAATTACCTGTTCCAGAAAAATAATAGATTGTCGTTTTCATATAATCTCAATATTTACTAATTTTTTAGGTTATAATAAATATTGTAATTGTCTAACAAATCATACTTATTGGACGATAAATTCTAATGACTTAACCTTATGAGCTCAAATTATTACTAAATAAATCTATTTATTCGTTTTTACCTGTTCCTATGTTTTTCCGAAAAAATTAAAGTTGGATTTAAGAATACATTTTGGCACATAGGACACGAGTTATACTTCGTTAACCAAGACGAAACACACGAATAATGGTATTGGCTACCGCAGAAAGAGCATTTAATGGTTCGATTTCTTTCATGCCATATATATTCATGACAGATAGTGCATTGTACATTATTTTGTAAATTTCTCTTCTTCTTTTTTAATTCTCGCCCACAATAACAACAAAAATTAACAATTCTGTTATTAGATTTTTGTATTTTCTTACCGCAATTGGGACAATAATTAAAACTGTTTCCTGGCAATAATTTTTTCACACTAACTATTATTCATAATTAAGTTATACGATACTAGTTGAACAGTAATAACAATAAAAGAATAATTCTTAGTCCAATTTTTAATTCTGATATTTATGATTTTTAAAAACATCTCAAACTAAAAAATAATCATTCTAACAAAAATATAAAAAAAACAATAGCTTAATTAAGATCATGAAAGAATTTTCTGATAAAGTAGCCGTAATTACCGGTGCTGCCAGCGGGATCGGACGCGGTATAGCTGAAAAGTTTTTACGAGAGGGCATGAAAATTGTTTTAGCTGACATTGAGTTAGACGCGTTATCTCAAACGGAAAAAGAATTGAAGGAAATAAGTTCAAATGTTTTAGCTGTTCTGACAGATGTTTCGAAAATTGATGATATGAAAACATTAGCCCAAAAAACAACCGATCATTTTGGAGCAATAGATATATTATGCAATAATGCGGGCGTTGGTTTCGCTACTAAATCGTCAACAACAGTGTGGGAGAACTCTTTATCTGAATGGAAATGGATTTTCGATGTAAATATCTGGGGTGTGATTCATGGGATTCACGTTTTTGTTCCAATAATGCTTAAACAAGATTCTGAGTGCTATATCATCAATACAGCTTCTATGGCAGGATTAATTACTCCAAACATAGGAACTGGAATTTATAGCATAACTAAACACGCTATTATCGCGCTCTCTGAATCTTTAAAATATGAGTTAGAGCGTTTCGATGGGAAAATTAAAGTTCTAGCTCTATGTCCTGGACTCGCGTTTACGAATCTTACAGAAAGCGATAGAAATCGACCCAAAGAATTACATCATAATATAACAACTAATCCAGAATTAGAACAAATTATGAAAGCTTATCATCAATCAATCGAAAACGGAATACTTCCAAAAGAAGTAGCCGAGATTTTGTTTCAAGCTCTAAAGGGCGATAAGTTCTATATTCCTACTGATCATCATCGATATCTAAGAAGTAATGTAAAAAAAAGAATGGAAGCAATCATTCAAGACTTACAAAAATAGAATATTTAAATCAGATTATCGTAGTCTAATTAATGATAAAAAATTAAATAATAAAAAATAAAAGGAGAAGTTGCTAAAAATATATATTTGGTTTATTATTTCCATCTTAGGTATGTGTATTATGGTACCGCTTCATTTTTTATCAGTTGAACATTCAAAATTTCAAATAAAATATGGAAAGGATAAAGGTAATAAAATTACCGCAATACTCGGTCTCACATCGGGATGGGGTTTTTTTGCATTTTGGTTTGGAATTTGGATTTCGCCTCAGCCTAGGTTTATTACTCCAATTTTTCAAGATTTCGTTATATCTATTCCAATAATTAATTTTTCATTACCATTATTCCATTTATTAGTTTCTATCCCTTTTATTTTAATGGGAGCTTGGTGTGGAATCGTAAGTGTAAGACTAACCACTCTTAAAGTATCAGAAACACATAGGACAGAAAAGATCGTTTCATCTAAAATTTATTCCGTAATTAGGCATCCACAATACTTTGGAGGAATATTAGCACATATAGGAATTTCTTTTCTGTTATCCTCGTTCTTTTCTTTACTTATTACTCCTGTAATAATTCTATTAAATTTTCTCGTTGCATGGAAAGAGGAAAAAGAATTAGTTAAAGAATTTGGTAAAATTTATGAGGATTATAAGAAAAATGTCCCTATGTTTGTACCAAAATTAAAAAAACAAAAACAATTGCCATAAATAACGAGGGATTTATTAAATCAATTAATGAAAACTTAAGACATATTTCCTTCGATGAAGTTACGACAATCTACAGCAAATCTTTTCTCACTGAATAAGCCATAGCCTTTATTGAATAAATTCAAACAATTATTTCTTCTTTTTCCCCATTGACTTCTGATTCTGTCTTTGGAGTACTTTTTTTGTTCGGCTCTTCTTCAATTTCATCAATTCTTTGAACGATTGTAAAGGGATTACTATCTGGTTGTGTTAAATTTGGACCTAAATAAATTTTTTTTGGTTTAATTTTCTTATTTTTTATATTTAAAATAACCGTGAAATTTCCAGGAGTACGGAAATTAAATCCATCCACTTTACCTCGTAATGTAGTGTTCCATCCAATTGAGGTTTCTTCACTTGTGTCTATCTCCGTATTACGTCTAACCATTTTTGTGATTATAAATTTATCTTCATAAATTATTTTTCCTTGGAAGTTATTTGTTTTACTTCCTTTCGTGGTCCATCTAAAATGAAATCCATCTGATTGTTTCCACAAAACATATCCTAAGAATCGAACGGTATTGAATTCAGTACGCCCTTTAAGGTTTTTTTCTCTCATTTTTAATCTTAAATTATTTTGAATTTAAAGTACACAAATTATGAAAGAATTTGTTAATAAATATTTTCATAACAAAAAAGTATTTGATGTATCCAGATTTTTATTCTTTAACATAATAATTAGGTTAGGTTTATGGTAAACCCAGAAGGTACGCCTCTCTTCCAATCTAAGAAAGCAACAAAATGCGATAGTCAAATAGTTTATCATACTTGGCCAATATTCTTACTTTCTTTTATACGCTTATTTTTCATTTCAATTTTCGAAAGAGCATTTCTAAACTATTTATATTTCACTGTAGATATTAACGAAAGTACCTTAGGATTTATTAGTTCAGCAACGGCAGTTGCTTATATAATCGGTCCATTAGTGGGTCAATTCATTACTTTAAAACTTGGAATTCGAAATTCTATCATCCTATCTTCTATTTCCACACCGATATTAATGGGTGCTCAGATGTTATATTTTGATCCCTTATATTTAATTTCGATTCGCATCCTAAGCGGGATATCGTTAGGTATTTACTGGCCTAATTGCTACAATCTCCTAAGCAGATGGCAAAGCGTAAGTAACGATGAAAAATCTAATAGAAATTTCAAACAATTCAATTACTCGTGGAATCTTGGTTTTATATTAGGACTTCTCTTTGGTTATTTATGGGCTTTAACGTTGAATGAGTACATTACCATGACGATTGCGTTGTTTCTTTCCTTTCTTTTACTACCTTGTAGTTTATTACTTAAAAAAGATTCAGAGTTAAATCATTTAGACGAAAAAACTGTAAATATAGAGCAATATCGTGTTGATCTTAACTCTGATGTGAATCTAAGAAAGGGACCTAAACAAAAATCAAATAATAATATGATTATATATCCCATTATATTTTCTTGGTTAACTTTATTTGTATATGCTATATCAAAATCCATAATTCGCTTTAGTTATCCTGTATTTCTTAAATCATTCGGAAGTCCTTCTTATTTTGCATATCTCATTCAACTTTCTCTCCAAATTGGGCAATTAACAGGCTTAACTTGGAGTAATTCTATGAAAATTTATTCCAGAAAAGTATCTGTATTTACAAGCCTTATAATGATCGTTTTTAGCTCCTTTGCAATTATAATCACCCAAAATTTGTTATACATTTCAATTATTAGTGCAAGTATCGGCCTTTTCATAGGACTAGTCCAAGGTGCTTCTTTAAAAATTATGATTGATTACGGTGCTGAAAAAAATACTAAAAAATATTCTACTATAAATGAAGTCTTAAAAGGTACAGGGTTCGGCTTAACGCCCATTTTAGCGGGTTTTGTTGCGGAAATTAATATATATGCAATATTTATATTTCTTATAATTTTTATATTCTCGGTCTTTATACCTTTAATCTACTTCTCTCGAAATATAAAAAAGAAGCTTATTGATTAATCGATAATATATCCTTGTTCTTCCCACGCCTTTCGCATTACGGTATTGTGCTTTAAATAATCATCAACTACACTTTTTGGAACGGCATTCAATGGACAGCTAAAGTTAGGACATTTAGAACAACTGAGAAAATGCATTGAAACGATCCAAATTATTGAAAAAATTAGCGAGATTATAAAATAAATGTACATTTTTGCTAAGAATAAAAAAATTAAAGGATAACCAGCGAAAATTGTGATGCTAATTATGAATTGAATTTTTTCTGAGCGACTCATAGGGGCCGGATTGTACTTCCAAGCTTTATGAATGCCATAATTTGCATAGCATTTGACTTTATTCTCATCTTCAAATGCATAATAAGGACAATGACTACAGAGTATTTTATTTTCCCAGACTTGGAAGAAAAACACTAAATACCCAATATAACTAAAGATTAAGAAGATCAATTGAAGAGTATTTAACCCTCCAGAAATAAACCCATGTAAAATTCCTACCACCGAAACAATCCATGCGCCCAAAACAGGTATTATAAAATAGATTGTGTCTTTTATATCAAACTTACACATTAATTTTCCATTCACAGAACATTTCTGGCAATTAATAGATTCAACATTGCAGATATTCCGTCTTTGATCTTCATCTCTCAAATATAAAACCTTTTTTTTCCATCTGCAAGTTCTTTTGGAATAGATATTTTCAATTCAGTCATAGATTCAATATCTAAATAGGTGTTATTTATATTTAAACATGAGTTATTGAGTTTTTCAGTTTTCCTATACATCCCGGATTACTCATTTATAATCTTACTATAAATATAAGCGTTTAAATACTTACTTTCTATAACTTTTACTTCAAACGCTAAATCTTTTGTGTAAGCCCTTGGGTCAACGGCATCTGGGTGACCTCTCCATCGCTTTCTCACTACTTCAACCCCTTCATCTGTCAATTCAATAATTATCAATGTACCTTTAGGCTTCATAACGCGCAGAAATTCGCTTAGTGCGAGCATTTTATTACTTATATGATGGAAAGTAGCATATAGAAAAATAGCGTCAAAAGAAGTGGATTCAAAAGGCATTTTTTCTGCGTTAAAAGGTGTAAATGTAATCATATCCTCAACGTTTACTTTCTTAGCCGGTGTATTCCAATCGCCCCAGTTAACGCCCTCAGGCTCGCCTGTAATAACTTGATAACCGTGAAGGGCAAGTAATATTGCCATATGACCTCTACCCGTACCAACATCTAAAACTTTTGAGTTCTTTACTAATTTCAGTTTAGATACAACAGAACTCAAAAAATCTGCATCCCTACCAAATTCATCTCCTAAAATTCCTTTAGCTTTACTAAAATCCATTAATATTTTCACCTATATTCTTTCATTTATCATTTAAACGCTTTTCTTAAAAATTAACTATTATTCTAATCTTGTTAAGTTATTGAAAAATTATAATAGACGAATCAATAATTATGGATAAAATGTAAATTAGTAGCGATCCGTGAAATAAAAATAATGCCCTTAATCCCGATTTAGAATCTTTCCCTTTTATTATTAGAACATTAGCGATTACGATCGCTCCCCAAGCAAATGTAAATCCTATATAAGCTATCGGCCCCATTTCAAAAACTACGAAAAATGGGGCAATAAATAGGTGAATTAATGAAAAAATGACTATCCATTTTATATTGCCATTTAAACCGTATAAAATGGTAATTGTTTTTAAATTTTTTGCTTGATCGTTCTTTACATCAATCAAGTCATTAATACCTAGATGTGCAAGTGCCCAAGGATAAAGAAAGATTATATAAAGAAAAACTGTAACATCTAATTGTCCATAACATAAATATCCTGCAATTGGGAACAATAAAAGGTCAGTTCTTCCAAGTAATTGGGCGATTGGAAACTTCTGATCCCTTTTTTTAAGTTGATAAAATATTTCCATTGAATAAGTATAAGCCATTATAATGTAAACATAAATGTTATTTGGAAAGGGTACGAAAGTTATTAAAACGATAGAAACCAATACAAGTACTACAAATACTACAAGTGCTTCCCTTAAAGAGATTCTGCCTGAAGGTATTGGTCTCGCTTTAAACGGTCTCCAATATTTCGTAAGTCTATCGTCATTAGTATCTAACTTATCGATATTATGATCTATAATGTCATTTAATACCAATCCAGCTTCAAACCCAAAAAGTCCAATGAAAACGGCTAGAATTAAGAGCTCCCACGAGAAATAATCGTAATTTTTAAATGCGAGCATTAAACCCGAACAAAATAATAAGGGCCACACGGGAGCAAAATGTGCTCTAGTTAAATCTATATAAGCTTTAATTTTCTCTTTCATTGTCATAGCAATTAATGGGCATTTAATCCTTAAAATAAATAGATAAAATTAAAATAAATATAAAAAATTAGTTGATTAAGTTTTAAGTTTTGTTTAATTTGTCGTCAATTCCTGCAATATCTTTTACCAGCTTTTTTTTGGATTCAATGTCGTACTGTGTTGTGATAGCAATACTTTCCATTATGGGCGAACCACCGCCATGATAATTTCCATAGAGAAGTATTCCTCCCGTTGCCGAACAGTACATATCACCAACAAACCGCCAGAATTGCGCGGCATTTTCAGGCGAAATGTTAGGGTTTCTAGTAATGTATTTATAGAGATAGTCCTTAATTTCTGGATTAACAAAATCCTTTTCGTGTGGGAAAGTTGCTGGAATGCCACCAGAAATATCTGCTATTATCTCAGCTTCGCGAAAAACATTTTCTCCAGAAATACATCTTCCAACATTACAATAAATAGAATTTGGAATAAAGCTTCCAGGACCGTAGGGGACAACTCCTACGCCCGGTATATAAACTTCGGGCTTACCTAAATCAGAGGCCGTGTATCCTGCGGCATAACCAAGTTCTGATACCATAATTAATTCCGCTAATTTATGTCTTACGTGAGGAGTCCTATGAATATTATTATACTCTGCTGCTAAAGCGGCAGTACCGACTACTAAATCTCCGATAGCTGGTTTGCATCCTGAATAACTGTGACGGTGAAATAGCGCAAATAATAAGGCAAGAACGCCAGCATGTTGATATTCACCACATAGAAAAACCCTTTCCCATGGAACAAATACATTGTCAAAAATAATATACGAATCTGTAGCTCCGGGCATAAACCCGCGTTTAAAATAATCCCTTTTGCGAAAATTGTGGACGGTGACTACTTGTTTAACGTCTTTATGATCCGCAGGTAACGCAAATGCAACAGCATAATCTTTATCCTTCGGTCTTAATGCTCTTGTTGGAACAACTAAGATTTCGTCAGATACAGAAGCTTCGGAAATATGGACCTTACAACCACTAACTATTATCCCGTCCTTTTTTCTTTCTACAACGCGAACATACATGTCTGGGTCTTCCTGATCCGCTGGACGCTTTATTCGATCACCTTTTACATCCGTTTGAGCACAAGCAGCAATTAAATCTTCTTTCTGAAATCGCTCCAACCATTTTTTAAAGTTTCCGTGGTAATTTGTTTCTCCTTTATTTAATTTATCCGCTTCGTAGCTCACATTATACACTGCGTTTGTTCCATCACACCCCATACAGCGCTGAATACATCCGCCAACTCTCTGACAGAGCTTTCGCGTCATATCTTGTTTCTTATGAAGATCGTCAGTATTTTGATGGATATGTGTAAACCGATTAATTATCTCACCTGTAAGATGAGATTTCACAAGCATTAAATCCTTATATTCTGGATCTTCAGCTAAATCAAAAGTCATTCCAATTGTATTAATACAAGGGATTTGCTGCTCGTCTAAACGATCAATCCTCTCCCCGTCGTAAAAGATATTATTATACATTTTACTTAGATCTTTCATATATTGTTCTTTTGTTCTCATATATATCATCCATTTACATATTTGGGTTAATATACTTTTGATTTTAAACTATTTAAATTTTTAATTTTGTTATTGAAAAAAGAAATTAGAAAAAAATATTAATAAAACTTAGATTTCAAGTTGAAATTAATAAATATTAAGGTATGCCCGTTTAATCTTTTAATCTCATCCTTGAAAAGATTGAAATAAGAACGCCTGCAAGTCCATAAGTCCCGTTGAAGGCACTTAAAAGTATGTTAGGTAAATCACTTATCGACGCTCCAGTTATAAGATTCGTTATTAGGATTATAATCAGACCAAGTATACCCGTTCCAATTCCTATACCTATAACAATTCTTCCAATTCTATCGGGACCATAACCAGCAATCAAGGCTCCAACCATAACTGAAATTCCTCCGCCTGCCGCAATATATCCTAAAACTGTCAATAAAATTGAGAAATATTGCGTCGTTTCAACCCCGAGAGCTTCTGCAGCCAAGGTCAAGACTGTACCTATAAAACCCACGCTACCCACCACAGAACTTATAACCATTAAAACTCCACCAATAAAGCAGAGAATTATCCATTTTTTGTGTTCCATTTTCTTAAATTCCTCTTCTTTTAATTTAATTTAACTTCATCATGTTATCAAAACTAGTATAACTTACCTAGTCTTATTAAAAATTATCAAGAAATCTTGACAACTTGTGGGTTTAACACCAAACCCTGTATCCCATCATCAGTTATAGAATTTGGGAATGCTT
>DAOUUT010000102.1 GCA_030668025.1 Promethearchaeota archaeon | reverse complement strand
TTTTGCGAAGATATTAAAGAGATCGAAGGGGAAATAAATCCTTTATTGTTAGCTAAGGTCAAAGGAAAGATCAAGGATTCTTTATTAATTTACATGATGTACGATACGCAACCTGTAAATAAAGAATATAAATGGATTAGTAATCCTTTTGGTGCTGAAGTAACGCAATTACCCAAACCTTTGGATAGATTAGGAAATTGCTTAATTGCTAGAGGCGCTTATAATTCAAAAACTCCTTTGTTATGCTTCCTAAACGTAGTAAAAATATTGAAAGAAGAAAAAAAGCTTCCAATTTCTTTACTATTATTATTCGATGGGGAAGAAGAATTAGGCTCGCCTACATTGTTAAAATTACTTGAAAGCAGAAAAGATTTATTTAACTCTTGTTTAGGTGCGTATTATCCTTCAATGAAGCAAGATTTAAACAGTAATTCTGTTCTAAAGCTTGGTTACAAAGGTATTTTGTCGCTAACCGTAAAAGTCACATCTACAAATGAGGAAACACATTCAGCATTTAGTTCGATGGTACCTAATCCTGCGCTTGATTTGATTTCTTTACTTAGTACCATTTATTCAAAAGACAAATTTAAAATTAATTCCTTACGTAATCCCTACAATATGACCTCTGACGAGCAATCCATGATTAAAGATTTAATGAAAAAAATTGATCTTGAGAGTATTAAGAATAAAGCCGGAATTACGCAAACATTAGAAGATGATATAAAAAAATCTTTTGTTAACTACTTATTCAATCCAACTTTTAATATTTCCACCCTGAAATCGGGTTACTTAGAAGAGGGAGTAAAAAATATGGTTGCGAACAAGGCAGAATGTAACATCGATATAAGGTTTGCCCACAACATCTCTATTAGAGACATATATGAAGAAATTAGAAAAAAGGTAACTGATTTAGCAAGATATTCAAAATCAAAAATTGAATTAATTAAAAATATTGGTTACGAGCGTTCTAAAGTTAAACTCGATTCAATCTTAGTAAAAAGTCTTGTAAAAAGTTTTAAAGAGCTAGGATTTACTACCCAAATCTGGCCGATAAGCGCAGCAGCAGCTCCACTAAGTCAGATACAGAACCAATTGGGATTAAACTTTATAGTTGGCGGTTTAGGTATTGGAGGACATGCACATGCCCCAAATGAATTCGTTCAAGTAAAGTCGATACAAAATACGAGACTTTCAAATTATTTATTTTTACAAAACTATGCATTATCGTATAATAAAGAAAACAATTAATACGAATGAAACATCCCACCAAATCCTCGAAGCTTAGTTTTAATTGCTTGTTGAGGACACATTTCCATACAACAAAGACAAGAGATGCATACTTTTTTCAAAAACTTGGGATACTCTCCACTTTTAAAATCTATAGCGTTTGCAGGGCACACTTCGAAACATTGACCACATTGTACACATATTTTTTTCTTTAAAATAGGAATTTTTTTAGTTACCTTGTAAACAATGCTCCTGGTGATAAAACTTGCGAATCGCGTCATAGTTTTTCCAGGAACTTTAAATTTTGGAGCTAAATTTCTAGCTTCTTCTAATGATAATCCTACAATTTCAATTTGATCAAGATTTCCTTCACCTAACTTCCGTTCAAATGCATTTTTCAGATGAGGAACGTGTTTAAGACCTTTGAATTTTCCTATTTCTAGTGCAATAACATCTAACGCTAACTCATCTGTCCCAACTAAAATTAAATCCCATTTCTTCATAGGTCCTGATACAGGACCCATAGTCCCTTGCATAACACGAGTGCAATCGTAAACGATCAAACGGTTTGGTTTGTTTTTGACAACCCAAGAAAAGTTATCTGCTAAAGCTTCCCCAAATTGATCTGGGTTTCTACCTAATAGATGGTATTTTGCTTTTAACCCTCCGGGAATTATCCCCCAGTAATTTTTTATAGCTCCCGTTATGGTGGCTTCTCCGTGAGTTTTTAACTTAGGTAAATTTATTAAAAGGTCACATTCATTTACAGGATTTGATACGTAATAATCTTTTAATCTTAATGCTCCTTCAATAACATCGTGAACAGGGGTATCATGCTCAAAGTTAATGAATTTTATGCTTGCTTTTTCACAAACTTCAAGTAAACTTATTTTTTTAGCAATTTGTTCGGCAGAAATTTTTATTTGTCCGGGAGAATCTCCTATACTAACGTTCTCCATTCTCACTCCAGTTTCTTTTAGATATTTTATCACGCCTTCTACGAAAACGGGCTGAGTACAAGCATCTTTAGTCGCTCTCAATAGGTTAGGTTTTAATAGAATGTTCTTGAAATTAAGAATGTCGAAATGAAAATCTTTTTCAATCATCTTTATAGCTGCTACTATAGCATCTGGGATGCTTTCGTAATTGTTTATGTTTACAATGCTTATTTTCGTTGACATTATATCCCCATATTTAAAAATTAACAGCAAAATTAAAATATAACTTTTAATTGAAAAGAGCAGTAATTATGGAAAATAAAAAGCAATAAACAATACCTCTTTTTATTTAAGTATCAGAACCAAATAATTTTTAAAAAGAAACTTTTATTATTATAATAACTTAAACTATTAACTTATAAAAAACGGTAAGAATAAAATAGAATGATTGAATGGTAAATTTTATTTATTTTTACGTCAAGTATATATTAAAACGACCAAAATCAGGCGAGTGTGCGGAGAAGAATGGTTGAAAGCGATTTAATGTTTAAAATTTGTCTTTTTGGCGATGGGGGAGTGGGAAAAACTACTTTAATAAGTAGATATCTTACTGGATTGTTCAAATCTGGCCAGACGATCACAATTGGAGTAGATTTCCATGTCAAAAAGTTAGAAGTAGATGGCAAGAAAGTTTCTCTTCAGATATGGGATTTTGCTGGCGAGACTCGCTTCAGATTTCTTTTACCAAGTTATGTAGTTGGTGCTTCTGGTGGAATATTTATGTATGATATCACAAGATTTAGCAGTTTGAAAAATTTTCCTGATTGGATGGAAATTTTTAAAAAAGGATTCATTGGAGCTCAAGATAAACAGTTACCTGTAATTATGGCGGGGAGTAAATTAGACTTAAACTATAAGCGAGCCGTTTCTAGCAAAGAAGCTTTTGATATGGCGAAAAAGAATAACCTTTACGGTTACATTGAGTGTTCAGCTAAGGATGGAAGAAATGTGGAAGATATTTTTTATGAAATTACTAAATTAATGATGCACAGAGCGGGTTTAATTTAGTCTATTCATTCTTTAAAAATTCCTAAAAGGGAATCTATAACTAAATTAGGAATTAAATTCTTATCAATAATTTGAGAGCGAATTGCTTTTTCTTGAATTTTTTTAACCTCTAGTTCAGTCGTGACTCCTGTTAATACGAGTACAGTTTTAATTCCGGCTCGATTTCCTGCTAAAATGTCTGTATTTAAGCGGTCCCCGAAAATCACTGATTTATCCTGTGATACATTCGAATGGTTTAATATAATTTGAATCCCGTAAGGATTGGGTTTACCAAAAATGTTTAGAGGTTTTTTGTTAGTGCATGTTTCTACTGCGTTCACCATTACCCCTGCTCCAGGAAGTAATCCGTTCGCAACCGGTAATGTTGAATCGGAATTTGTAGCATAGAATTGAGCCTTACCTTGTAAAATACAATTCTGGGCAAACGCTAGTTTTTTGTAGTTGAATTCTCTATCTAAACCCACGATTACAAAATCAACCTTTTTATAGTTTGAAGAAGAGTTGACAATAGTATGACCTTTTGCTGTTAATTCTTCCTTTAAACCAATTTCACCGATAACAAAAATGGTTGCGTTTTGCTTTAAATTTGTAATTTCTTCCGATGTAATCGATGCGCTAGTATAAAAATCAGACGCTTTACTTTTAATATTTAAACCCTTTAAACGCTCGACATACATCTGTCTTGTAACAGTAGAATTATTGGAATTATATACAACTTTAATAGAAATGTCTTTTAATTCTTGTATTACTTTATCGCTATTAGAAATTAATAGTTCTCCTCTATAAATGACTCCGTCTAAGTCAAAAATCGCTAGTTCGATATCTTTTAATTCGTCAACTAATTCTCGCATGGCTAAATTTAATAAGAATATTTTTTTTATATGCTTTACCTTTCTATAACCAACCAACAGGTAATCCAAATAAGATTATCATAAGTTGAATCCCAATTGGAATAAATATAGGATTTAATATATTATCAGCAGTAACTGACGGTAGGTAATCAATTAGAAAGAAAATGAGAGCTCCCATTATTGCATAAATTGGTCCTACAAATATAAAACCTATAATATACGCAACGCCTACGCCAGCAATAAATCCTTCAACAGATTTAATGTCGTTATTTCTTAGCTTAACCTTATGTTTTCCAAATCTTCTCCCAATTAAAGCAGCAGATGCATCAGAAAGGCACGCTATAAGTATTCCTGCAAAATATACAAAAATATGAATTAGTCCCGCCATGTAAAGCATATAAGAAAAAACAAATCCCGTTATTATGTAAATTTGAGGCCCTGCAGCATTTTTTTCTTTATTTCGTAACATGGACTTTGATAAAAAGTTAAAAAATGAATATTCTGGACCCCAAACGATTCGAATTATATCAGATGCAATAGTAAAGGCTAAAGCAGCAATCAAAGCAAACATAGTGATTTCCACAACAGCTTGAAAATCTCCAAAACCATACGGAAAATCGGCAATATCCCCCCATAATAAATTATAAGACGGTTCAATTTGGTTAATAAATGTTATAACGCTATCATTTACCAACAGAGTTATTGGAGGGATTGTCATAAAACCAAAAAAAGCCAAAAATATTAAGAAACCCGATAAATGAAAACTTTTTCTGAATAATTCCATCCTAAATGGAATCTCTTCTCTGTAAGGGTCTTCTTTCGTCATTTTTATAATGTATCTCCTTAAAATCGTTTTTTCTTTATTTTTGCCTTCCTTATTAAATTCATTTTTCTCCTCTCTCTCCATTTTATTTATATTCATTCTGATGATTGTTGTAAATAAAAGATTAAAAAGTAGTGTCATACCAATCCACCAAACCATAAACCCGTTGTAAGGGAATGCAAAAAATCCGATAACAGAGTTATAATATCCAAAAATTAAAAAGCAAATCCCGCAAAGAATGGATGAGATTCCTCCATACTTGTTTTTTGCCCTACATCCCTTGATCCCAATATAATACATCAAACTCATAAGAACAAAAAAAAACACCGATAATGTTGTATTATAAAGACTCTCTACTAAAACCCAATATTCCATAATAAGCAATTTAATCCGTAAAGTTAATTATTTTTATAAGTATCTATTAAATAATTATTCTTTGGTTTCTCTTATTAAATTATTAACAAAAATTAATCGTATTTTTTGATGAAAATGGATGATTTAAAGATTGAAAAAACCCAAGGCTTAGATTTTCAATACTTGGGAGATGTAATCGACAAAAAAAAGGAACTTGGTAAAAAATACCTCACTCCTGATGTGAAACTTATTCTCGAATCTCGACATGATACTGAAGCTAATCATTGCGAGTTTTGCTATGTTATGAAGGAAGAAAACAAATAACCCTTTAATAACCTAAATCAAAATGAATATTTTCTTAGAGGCTTTATCCAAAATACAACCGGTAACAATTCCGGTATATTGTACGGGATATCCTGAAACTGCCTTTATGGACAAATTTATTCGCCAAAATAAGCTCGAATCGAATTCTAAAATTTACACATTACTTGGAAAAGACTATCATATTATTAAACTGATGGGTTTTGACACGATCTCCATTTGGGATTATAGAAAAGGGAAAGGAGGATATGAATTAAATAATAATTTACGCGTGGATGGATGGGGGCGAATATATAAAGAGAAATGGTATTCTTGGGAGGGTGTTTTTAAAAATGAAGAAATAGTTGATACATGGAACCATCTCAATTTACCTTCTAAAGAAAATTTAGACGATCTCAAAAAACTAATACAAATCCTAAAAAAAATTCAATTAGTGCCAGTTTTATCCGTTCCAGGATTGTTTGAAAAAACTTGGCAAGCCATGGGATTTGCTTTTTTTGCTAAATGTATATCAAAAAATCGATTCGATTTGATTAACCGAGTTATTAGGTTCTTTTCTGAATATATAGAGAAGTTAATAATTGCCCTTCAAAATAGCGGCGCTAGAATTTTCATTGTCGCAGACGATTGTGGCTACAAAAAACGCGAATTTATCCCTAAAGATTTATGGATTAAATTGTATTTCAAAAATTATAAAAAAATTATAAATCTGGTACATCAGAATAATAATAAAATAATATTACACTCTGACGGATACATATCAAATCTAATAGATGTGTTCGTTACACTAGGTTTTGACGCGATTCAAAGCTTAGAACCTGACGCGGGTGTTGATATTTTCAAAATATTTGAAGAATTTAAAGATCAAATTTGCTTTATTGGTAATGTTTCAAACACTTTACTAACATTTGGAACACCTCAAGATGTTAAAAAATACGTAACAAAATTAATTTCAAAAGCAAGGCAGACAAACACGCCCTTAGTAATAAGTCCAACCCAACATATAGATGCTGCCATTAAACCAGAAAATATTAAAATAATGATTGAAACTACTAAAGGTTTTAAATCTGATTAACGATAGAAAAACACTAAATAAGAATTGTTTTTTAATAAACGATAAAATTATAAGGGTAATTTAGGATAATTGTTATAGCAAGGCACATATCTTTATCTACATATTATATTATTTTAAAAAACCTATAATAGAGTAGATGTTTAGATAAAAGAATAAAAAAAAAAATAAAAAGTACCAATCTATTTAAAATATATAATCTATAATAAATAATATTTATAATAAATAATCTAATAAATAAAATTTATCTAATAATAATCTAGTGAAGGAGAACGTGTCAGTAATGGACCCCAATACCCCCGATAGCCTTGATGATATACTCAAAAAACTTCTTGGAGCAATTCCAGAAGTAAAATCTGCGGCTATAGTATCGGCTGAAGGCCTTCCGATCGCTTCTGCGCTTCCACAAGGTATAGACGAGACGAGAATTGCCGCAATGACAGCAGCTCTTCTATCATTATCCGAAAGAGCGATTATAGAGATGGGAAAAGGTGATTTCGACCAATTATATATTAAGGGAAGCAACGGTTATTTACTTGTCATGCAGGCGGGTATCAATGCTGTATTAACGGTTTCTACAACTAAAGAAGTTCGGCTCGGGTTAATTTTATTAGATTGCAGAAGAACTTGCGAAAAAATAGCGCAATTAATATAAAAATTAAGTATTTACTTAATTTTACAGTTTTTCAAAAAATGAGTCTATTCGCATCGTTTGAGTTTCGAGATTATTTTTTTCTTTCCATAAATTATTAATTTTATGCTTCTTTTTCATTAGCAATATCAATTCATTTTACTGGTGTTTTGAAAATTTTTAAACTCGTTAACATAGAAACAAAAGTAGAAATACCCCCATTTCTTTTTGGCCAACCTAAAGAAGACAGCGCAAGAATTATCCTTAGTGACGACTACGAAGGTATAATCACAAGAGATTACGGTTTCATTATTGCGATTGTTGATGTACTTGAGGTAGGACTTGGTATCATTATTCCTGGAAATGCTAGCACCTTTCATAAAGTAGAATTCACAATTTTAACTTTTAAACCTAAACTCGGAGAGGTAGTTGAGGGAGAGGTTGTTGAATTAGTAGATTTTGGCTCATTCGTACGATTAGGACCGTTAGATGGCTTAGTTCACGTCTCCCAGATATGTGATGATTATATTTCATTTGAACAGGTCGGTAATCGATTTATTGGTAAGGAAACGGGGAAAATTCTTGAAGTTAACAACGATGTGAGGGCAAAAATAATTGCCGTCTCTTTAGGTACTGGACGGAGCGGTAAGCTAGGTCTGACAATGCGCCAAAAGTTTTTAGGGAGACCAGAATGGATTGAAGCTGATATCGAGGAAGAGTACGGCGAAAAAGAAGCAAAAGTTAAGAAACAATTGGAAGAAGAAGTCAGCGAAGAATAATTGCTGTCTCTCTGATTTTCGGAGTAGACTATCGATTCTCTCACCAACTTCCATTATTAAATAAAAGTAGGCGAAAATATATTTGAAAGAAAAAGCTTGTAAAAATTGCCATTTAATTACTAAAAAAGAACAAATTTGTCCTAAATGTAAAACCCATAGTCTCAGTGAAGATTATACAGGGGAAGTCATAATCATTAATCCTTCGGAATCTAGATTCGCGGAATATTTAAAGATCCATTTTCCTGGGAAGTACGCATTAAGAGTACGGTAATAAAGTACTAATCCTCAATGATATAGTCGTATTTTATCTTTCTTATTAACTTATTTATAAAAATTAAAGTTTATTTCATTAAAGATACGAACTTCTTTACAATTTTTTTTATCCTTTTTTTAACATCTACCATAACGATTCCTTCGGGAATCTGGTGCTTTGAATCCGTTATGGGTGGTTGGCCGTAAAACACTAAGTTTTTAACCGTGTCGTTAAGAGGGATGCTCAAAATCAACGGCAATACTAATAAATCTTCTTCACCTTTAATAACTTTAAATAATGTTCTTTTATTAGATGCTACAATCTCATCTAAAAGGGTAAAACTTTCTTTTTTAATACCTCCCTCAGGGTTTTCAAATTCAATGATTTCTTCAAAATAATCCTCAATCTTTATTTTAATTTGATTTCTTTGAGTTTTTTCGTCAATAATGCAAAGTTTAACGAAAGATTTTAGAAAATCATTCGCGAGAAAATCCTTTGTTACGATATCTCCAACTAAATAAACTTTAACTTCAAAATTAGCATTTTTATAATTTCTAATATGTTCTTCTACTTCAGAGATAGTTTCTTTTCGCGTTCCTGCAATTAATTTACCTAAAGGCTGAGAAAACTTATGCCTTTCGGTTGTAGGGATTTTTAGATTTTTATCCATTTTAAATCACTCTATTTTAATATTTTTTACATTATTATGGAAATTTATCGTAATTCTTGTTTTCAACAAGTAATTTTTAGATTTTGCCAAATTTTTCTTACAAAAAACCAAAATTTTATTTTTTATTATTTCTTTAATTTTTTATAACTCAGAATTATCTTTAAATTAACTGATTATCTGAGAAAAAGAGTATTAAAAAGGTTCGAAATGTCGTTTAATATTGAAATTTTGGAAGAAAAAATAAACCCATTAATCAATCGAACTGAATTAAAATTCAGAATCGATCATTTTAGTGCCGGGACACCTAATAAGTTAGATGTGAAGAAGAAAATTGCAGCGTTGAAAAACGCAAACGAAAAATATACAATAATTCGTAAAATTAAAACTCATTTTGGTGGTTCATACGACATAGGATTAGTAAATATTTACAAGAACGCTAAAGAACTTCAATTCTATGAGCCTTTCCATATTCAAGTGCGAAATTTACCCAAAGACACGCGAGAAGAAATCTATAAGTTAAAGAAAAGACAAGAACCTTACCAACACTTATTTGAATACGATTAAAATTATTAAATTAATTAAAAAATAAATTGAAGAATTTATGTCAAACGCATCCAAATTTTATAAAATTGAAGATGGTAAATTAGTTAGGACGCATAGAGTCTGTCCTAAGTGTGCTCCCTCGGTCTTTCTCGCGGACCACTACGATAGATGGTCGTGCGGAAAGTGTGGATATACTATATTCAAAAGAAAAGGTAAGAAGGGGGCTGCTACAGTTGCAAGACAGAGTAGAACCCGAACCCCTCGAAAACGCACTAAGTCAACTTAAATTCTAATAATAAACTACAAACTATCTTTTTCAGTACCTCCTTTTAACACACCATTTTAACATTGCTATATTTATATTATGTGAACCTGATGAAATTAAAAAAAGTTTTAGGTATTGAATCCACGGCTCACACTTGGAGTGTGGGCATTATAGGTTTTGATGGAACGGTATATAGTCTTGTTAATGATATGTATATTCCCGAAAAAGGTGGTCTTCATCCAGCTTTAGTAAAAGAGCAACATCTTAATAATTTTATGAATATTATAAATCAGGCGTTATTAGACGCAAATATTTCAATACACGATATTGATTTAATCGCTTTTAGCAAAAGCCCTGGTTTAGGGCCTATATTAAAAATTGGTGCCCAAGCTGCTAGAATGTTAACTCAACTGTTAGATATTCCAATAGTAGCGGTTAATCACTGCATTGCTCACATAGAGATAGGACGACTAATGTGTAAAATTGAGGATCCTCTAACTTTATATGTATCCGGAGGGAATACGATTGTTAGTGCGTATGAATCTGGAAGATATCAAATTTTTGGAGAGACTCTCGATATCCCTATTGGTAATTTATTAGATTCATTTGCCAGAGATGTTGGATTACCTCATCCAGGAGGTCCAAAAATCGAAAAATTAGCATTTAACTCAAATAAATATTTGCCTTTGCCTTACGTTGTGAAAGGTATGGATTTATCTTTTTCAGGACTCTATACGGCCGCTAAGAGGTTATTAGAGTCCAAAGATTATAATAAGAAATACAATTTAAACGATGTTGCTTATTCATTGCAAGAAACTGCTTTTGCTATGCTAACTGAAGTTACCGAAAGGGCTTTAGCTCACACGGAAAAAAAAGAAGTTTTATTAACTGGTGGTGTTGCTGCTAATAAAAGATTGCAAGAAATGATTAAATATATAAGTGCAGAACATGGCGCGAGGTTTGAAGTTGTTCCTTTAAAATATGCAGGAGATAATGGCGCAATGATTGGATGGACTGGCCTTCTGAGGTATGAAGCTGAAGGGGGTCATACAGTTTTGGAAACGCAAATAAACCCTAAAGAACGTATGGATCAAATCACAATTCCTTGGAGAGATTAGGTGGTTTAAGAGATTGATTGATGAGATTGTTATAGAGGAACTTTTTCACAAGGGTGCTGAAGCAAGTCTTTTCTACGGACATTGGTTTGGTAAAGAAGTTATATTTAAACTCCGTATCCCTAAAAATTATCGTATAGAGCAGCTCGATGAAAAAATACGCGTTATTCGAACCCTTAGCGAGGCAAGAGCCCTGATAAAAGTTAAAAAATATGGTGTAAATGTTCCTCAAGTTTACGAAATTGACATTGAGAACTCTACAATCGTAATGAAGTATATTAAAGGAGAAAAATTAAAAGATTTTATGATTTCAATAGAAGACGATAAAAAACGGCAAATCTTTAATGAGATCGGTAAATTTGTCGCTATTTTACACAAAAATGGCCATATTCATGGTGATATTACCACAAGCAATATCATTATTACTCCAATTCAAGAAATCTTCATCATTGATTTTGGACTCCACAATTACTCCGATTCTATTGAAGATAAAAGTGTTGATCTCCATCTTTTTAAGAGAGTTTTACTCTCTTCTCATGGTACTGATTATAAAATTTGTTTTGATGCCTTTTTAGACGGTTATCGCACAGAATATGGGAAAGCAAAAGTAAACGATAGCAATGAAGTCATAAAAAACATGACTACAATAGAAACAAGAGGTCGCTACATCAAAAAGGAAGATAGAAAATAATATAAAATTTTTTCACACTACCTTAAATTGTTAACATTAATTGTTCAATATAAAGATAAACACATCAAAATTATTTACATCTGATATAGAGCCCTTTAAATACCTTCATATTCGGAGAGATAATTTTATATACAAGTTTAACTTATAAATTATTATCAAAAAGTTGGAATTTATTAAGGGTTAATAATATT
>DAOUUT010000121.1 GCA_030668025.1 Promethearchaeota archaeon | reverse complement strand
GAACGTATGGATCAAATCACAATTCCTTGGAGAGATTAGGTGGTTTAAGAGATTGATTGATGAGATTGTTATAGAGGAACTTTTTCACAAGGGTGCTGAGGCAAGTCTTTTCTACGGTCATTGGTTCGGTAAAGAGGTTATATTTAAACTCCGTAGTCCTAAAAATTATCGTATAGAGCAACTCGATAAAAAAATACGCGTTAGTCGAACCCTTAACGAGGCTAGAGCTCTGATAAAAGTTAAAAACTATGGTGTAAATGTTCCTCAAGTTTACGAAATTGACACTGAGAACTCTACAATCGTAATGAACTATATTAAAGGAGAAAAATTAAAAGATTTTATGAATTCAATAGAAGACGATAAAAAACAGCAAATTTTTAATGAGATCGGTAAATTTGTGGCTATTTTACACAAAAATGGCCATATTCATGGTGATATTACCACAAGCAATATCATTATTACTCCAATTCAAGAAATTTTCATTATTGATTTTGGACTCCACAATTACACCGATTCTATTGAAGATAAAAGCGTTGATCTCCATCTTTTTAAAAGAGTTTTACTCTCTTCTCATGGTACTGATTATAAAATTTGTTTTGATGCCTTTTTAGACGGTTATCGTACAGAATATGGGCAAGCAAAAGTAAATGAAAGCAAAGAAATCATAAGAAACATGACTACAATAGAAACAAGAGGTCGCTACATAAAAAAGGAAGATAGAAAATAATGTAAAATTTTTTCATACTACCTTAAATTGTTAGCATTAATTGTTCATTATAAAGATAAACGCATCAAAATTATTTACATCTGATATAGAGCTCTTTAAATACCTTCATATTCGGAGAGATAATTTTATATACAAGTTTAACTTATAATTTATTATCAAAAAGTTGTATTATATTAAGGGCTAAGAATATTTTAGCAGTTGTAATTCCAAATATTACCTCCTTTTGAATTTGAATTAAAAGATTAATAAGATTAGGGTAGGTTAAATTGCCAAACGATAAAAAAGAGAAGAAACCAAAGATGCAAAACATAACTATAAACATTCCTGAGATATACGATGAAAATATTCAATTATTGATACGAAAAAAGGTAACAGCTAGTAGATCAGAAGCAATAAGAATAGCAATCCGAGAGTTTTTAAATGCCGAATACGATAATCTGAAGCTATTAGGATTTGTTCCAGTAGAATCAAAATAAAAATTAATATTATTATTTTCGCTTACGAATTTTTCGTGCTTCTCTTTCAACTTCTCTTAAAACAATAATATCGGCAACTTGTACAGGCCCCTTAACATTTCTCGTAAGAATTCGATTTTTATCGGGCCCTTCAAGAATTCTAACCTTAATTTGATTGATCTCACCAGTTAAACCAGTTCTACCAACAATTTGAAGAACCTCGGCAGGAATAGAGGCATCATACACAGTTCTTCCTTTTTTCTCAATTTTTACCAAGGACTTTCACCGTATTATTTTTTTAATGCTTCTAACTTTTTTATTATATCTTCTAAAGCTTTATCGTTTCCTGTTCCAATAGTTTCAATTGCTACAGCAGATGACGCGATGTTAATTCGAGCGGCATTTCCCAATTCTTTCTTTGTTGCAACATAACAATAGGGAATAGATTTTTCTTCGCAGAGCAAGGGTACATGAAACAATATTTCTGGTGGACTTACATCTTCTGCCATAATAACGAGTTTCGCCAAGCTTCTTTCAATTGATTTGGTTACCTCGTTCATTCCTTTCCTTATTTTCGAATCTCTAGACCCTGCGATAGCATTTAAGGCATCTTTGATGTCATTTTTTATTGCATCAGGAACTTTAAATTTTATATAACTCATTTTTTCTCTTTCCAATATATATTTCTAATATATTATCATAAATCATCGATTTTTAATATGGTATTAAATATAGGATTTAAAATAAAATTTTGGATTTACGCTAAAAATAAGAAAAAATGGTCAGAGCCCATAAACACATAAGGTTTATATCGAAAATATGAACTATTTTTAGAATATTAATGTAATAAAGGTAAAATTTTTTTAGAATACTACTTTTAATTATCTATTATGATTATTCCTATAAGATGCTTTTCATGTGGCCGCCTTGTAGCCCATATCTATAAACCTTATTTGGAACTTATAGAAAAAGGAGAAACTGCTGAAGACGCGTTTAAAGAGTTGGGTATTGAGAGGTTCTGTTGCAAAAGAATGATCGTTAGCCATGTAGACTTGATAGATGAGCTGTTAAAGTTCCCTAGGCTACAATAAGCTAAAAGTGTTATCTTAAATATAGTTTTTCAGAATCAGAGTTAAAAAAGCAATATTTTTTTTACTCTTTCCCATAGACGCTAGTCCATCTTACTTTACGTGGGTTTCTTTTTTGTACTAACATAGCGACTCTACATTTATGTGTACAGAAAGTTAGAATAGTTCCATCTTTCTTAATGTACATATGACCTCTTCCTATTAAGACATCCCCATGACAAAAAGAGCATTTTTTTACTTTAACCATCGAATTTTCATCTCGCTCTGTTAATTAGATTGCTTTGTTAATTAGATTATTCTCCTTCTTTCACTTTAAATAGTTCAGTTTCTCCATATTTTACAACCAGTAAATTAAGTAGCGTCATATCAAAAGAGATTTCGTTTCCTCTAACCATTTTTCTTCTTTTTTCTCCTTTTCTCTTTGGTTTATAACCAATAGCTTTTTTTGAAACTAAAATTCTCTTTTTTACGGGACCGTGAACATCTTTTCTCATAGGAAATCCACTTGCATCGGAACCGCCCATGATTTGGAACTCGTAGTTAGGAAACCCAATTAGACCCCCTTTAATTATCTCTCCGATCTTCATCCCCTCAAAGCGGAATTTCTTCTCATCGATCTCAATTAATTTAGATAAGCCTTTCCCGGGACCTGAGGCCCCACCTGATATATTAAGTTTATATACTCTTTTCTCTGAACTCATAATTATCGAACTAACCAAAAGGAAATTATTAAGAAGAATGTCCTAAAATTTAAAAATTTTATTGATTTTTGAGGTTTTAGAATTTTTCAGAATAATTTATTAAAAATAAAATTTATTTTAAAGATCAGTACCTAATAAAAATATTGAAATAAATTGGGGTTTATCTAAATTTGCAAATTTTCGAGGCGCTAGAGTTAAGAGAATTTCCTTATTTCTTGACCGTTGATGTTGAGGAAGGAGAAATAGTTAGAGATATAATCAATGATCTTAATAGTCGTAAAGTTTATTTGCTTATAGATCACGATACTAAAAGGATTTGGACTTACAATGGTCCTAATAGCTCTTTAAAACTTCAAGTTTTCGGAGGAATTTTAGCGGGAATGTTCCGTAAACAATTAAAATTGTTCTATAGAGTATATTCGTTAAATTTATATTCTAAAGATGGTCATGAGTTTCAAGAAGTAATGGATAAACCCATTGGAGCTGGGAGAGCAAGATCTATTGACAAAAAGGATTTCTCTGATTCAGGAATGCAAAGTACCGTTAGAGAAATTATTATTCGCAATCCCAGATTAAGTCAAGCTATGGAGAATATAAATCTCTGCTCTAAACCAGAAGACCTTAAGAGAATCTTTATAATTATTGGCGGTATTATTTATTCTGAAGAAGAGGTTCCAGAAACTATGCTCATTGAGGAAAAAAGTTCCGTTAACCTTGTAAAAATGGGCAGATTAAATAATGGTTTCACATTATTTGATGATCGAAACTATTCAACGCGAATAATTGTAAAAGATAGGGTAATTCAAGGAATTGAGCTCTTTGTCCAAAATAACGATGAAATGCCCTCTTTACGCATTAAATCTCCAATAATTCACGAAGATAAAATAAGTGAAGAAGGAGATATGGAAAAATTGATTAATTCCTTCGAAATTCCGGACTCGATACCAGATATCGACGCTACGGAAGGCGAAAACCAAAACCAAAATACTTAAAAAAGCTAAAATGATACTTTTAATAAATTCTAAAATCATTTAACCCTACTGAGAAATATAAAACCGATTTCTTTAAAATATATAACAATATAAATATTTATTATTATCTACTCTCTCATTTTTTTCAATTTCATTAAAGATAAATTTAAAAATGGAGTATTAACTCTAATTTAATGTAGTAAAGAATTATTTTATAATATCTGAAAAATATAAAATTTTAAATAGATAATAATTGCGTTGTTTTATATGGCTAAAATTGACTATTTTATAGGAGAAGCACTTCTAGGTTCTGGGAGCTCATTAGCTCATATCGATCTAATCATCGGCTCCAAAGACGGACCTGTGGGAATATCTTTTGCTAATGCCCTTAGTAGCCCTTCAATGGGCCATGGAGGACTTCTAGCGTGTATTAGACCGAATTTATTAACTAAACCTGTTAGTTTGGTAGTTCCAAAAGTAACTGTCTCAAATATGGAAGATGCTAATAAAATTTTTGGCCCCGCTCAAGCCGCAGTTGCTAAAGCAATAGCGGATGCTGTCGAAGAAAACCTCATTCCGATGAATAAAATTGATGAATGGCTTTTAATTATAAGCGTTTTTATTCATCCCGAAGCAAAAGATTATAGGAAAATATATCAGTATAATTATGGTGCTACAAAATTAGCTATTCAAAGGGCTTTAAAAAATTATCCTCCAATTGAGAAAATTTTCTACGATAAGGATCGAGCGAAACATCCTGTTGCGGGATTAAAAGTTCCGAGACTTTGGAGACCGCCCTATATACAAGTTGCTTTAGATGCGCCAAGTTTGGAACATCAATTGAAAGTTGTTAAGCAACTCCCAAAAAGCGATAGAATCCTTATAGAAATTGGCACCCCGTTTCTTAAGAAATATGGAATGGAAGCAATTATAAAGATACGAGAGGTTGCTCCGGAGAAATTCATTGTCGCAGATTTAAAAACGCTTGATGTCGGCAAATTAGAGGTTGATTTTGCTTTTGATGCTACTGCCGACGCCGTAGTAGCAAGTGGTTTAGCATCTCCCAAATCAATTGATAAGTTTCTATTAGAAGCAAAACGTCTTGGAATTTATGGGTTCGTTGATACAATGGAAGTGGTTGATCCCATTGAGAAATTAAAGCAATTGAAACAAATACCCGATGTTGTCATTCTTCATAGAGCGATAGATGTAGAAAACGCCATAGAAGGTTCAGATGACGCCCAAAAACTAAAATGGCAATTCGTTCCTAAAATAAAAGAACTGTATGCTGATAAAAAATTAGCATCTGGAAAAGATCGCGTGTTAGTAGCAGTTGCCGGAGGAATCGAACCATCTACAGCGGAGTATGCTCTAAAAATGAAAGCAGATATCTTAATAGTTGGTAGATATATTACTTCCAGCAAGGATATTAAGAACTCCATGCGTCAATTCATTAACATCTTGCCGGGCTACTCTGATATAGACCTAAAGCGTATACATGACGACGACGACGATGCTAACAGCCTAAAATCTAAATAAATTTTAATTTTTTAACTTCTCTTTTTATTTCCTATAATAAAATTTAAACATCCATTAACTTAACTCTTAAAAATAAAAAATAAATAAAATTAAGAGTTTTGATATTGTATAAATTAAAAAATTCCTCTTTCTTTGTTTTATTTCTTATTTTCACAAACCATTTTAGAGATTGTAAAACCATCAACTCGTTTATACCTTTAGAAACACTTAAATTAAAGAATATGAAAAAAAGGTTATAAAATAATAATTAATAATATAATTTAATAAATCCATTTAAATTGTAGAGAATTTTGCACCTTTAGAAACACCTATTCAAATAGGAATATGCCTATATGAACTAGGACGATATAAAGAAGCGCTCGAAAATTTAAACAAAGGTAAAAGATCAGCAGAATATTCAGTAAGGAGCGTTCTTACGAATGGTGATGGGAAAACTGTCATTACACAAACTCCTCACATAGAATTGGTTAAAAAAGCAGAAGATTATATCTCAAAAGTTGAAAAAAAGCTAAAGGAAATAGAGAAGAAATAATTTGCATCTGTTTTCCTTTGCATTCATGTTATGGGTCCTCTTAGAATCGTATTCCAAACCTCAATTAAATTTTCTAGATATAGATAAGTTTTTATTTTTTCAATTTATCTAATTTTAGAATTTTCCTAACATATTTGATTGATGATCTAAAATGAGTAAGTTACCTTTTGACGATGAAGTTGAGTTAGAAACATTTGTTTTTCAAAATCTTGATAAGTATTTCAGTAAGGACAGGATATTTATAGGGGATAAGAAAAAAATTAATACAAAAATGGGTAAAGGTACCATTCCTGATGCTATTTTACTTGACATTGAGAACTCCAAGGTGTGTCTTATCGAAAACGAGTTAATCCGTCATGGAGTATTTGAGCATATAGTTAAACAAATTATTAAGTTTGTGGTTGCGTATCAGAATGAAGAATCTAAGAGAAAAATAATCGATCTCTTTTTTACCGTTATTAAACAAAATAAAGAAAAATATATTGAGATCTTCAAAAAATACTACTCTGAAATTGAAGAAATTGAGATTCACGAACAATTAGAAAGGTTTTTTGACGAAGATCCTGAGTTATATATTTTTATTGATAGTTTAGATACTGACTTGGAAGATTTTTGCCTGATCTTAAAAAATAGCATTCAAATAAAAGCGATCGAAGTTTTTAAATTTGAATCTGAGGGTAAGATAGTATATACCTTCGCTAACGATGAATACACATTTTCAAGAGATGAAGTTAAACCAATTAAAGAATCTAAAGCTTCTGAAAGGTATCGTAAAGTCTTTCAAGAACTGATCAAAGGATTTAAAGAATTAAAACCGGGAGCAACCAAGAGAGGCACCACGTCCGATTCTTGGTTGTCTATTCCAATAGGGACAACGGGGTTCCACTTAGAATGGTGGTTTAAAGGAAGGGAGCCTGAAAAAGAGCTTTACATTGCATTGCATTTAGAAAGCGAAAATCCCGAGATTAATCATAAAATCTTCAAATTCTTCTTCGAAAAAAAAGAAGAAATAGACGATCTGTTCGAAGAACCAGTCATCTACGAAGAGAAATGGTATAAGGGCGGAGATTGGTCCGCAATATTTATATCTAAGCGCGTAGAAACGTTAGATAAATTCGATAAGGATAACAAGCTAAAAAAATGGGCGTTGGATAGCATGCTCAAATTATACGATTATTACATGAAACACATTGATGAAGTTAAGAGCGTTATTAATGAAGTAAAATCCTATCAATAAATCACACTCTCTTTCATTTTTTGCTATCCACACTTTAATCGAATTAATAGTTTTAGAATAGTTAAATGTATCGCCGCAATTCCTCACTCTTCACGCTTTAAACCATGTTCCTTGACTTTTTCAATAAAACTATTGTTTTAGGTAACTCGATTTATTTTTTCTTTTAAATAGTTTCGTTTTAAAATACTAGTATGCGAATTTTTAAAGAAGGTCGGTTAAAATCTACTCGACAGTCTCTCAGATTTTTTAAGGAACATTTTGATAATTAGGAGACGTAAAGTATATAGTTCTTTATTTTGCAGAATGGGAGTGGCAGGTGAATCCAGACATTTATCGCCACTTCGTTATTGTTATTGGCGAAAAAGCTCAATTGTGGATGTCGGGTTTATCGTGGGGGTATCTCGGGGAAGGTCCATGTGGATTGTTTGATGTAATGCAGATGGTTGATCCAAGCATAACTTTTGAACAAATTAAAGATTTAGAGTGGCCAGGAACATATCCAATTATGTTTGAAAATGATGAAGGAAAGTTAATTTTAAAACTCTACGCTCATATGTTCTTCTTCGAAGCGAAATTAAGTTTAAGTCCCATAAAGTAAATTTTTGAAGCCATGTCATAATCCTTAAGTTTAGAATATATGTTTCCCTTATTGCTCCAAGGTGCTGAAAAATATGGATTTAGCTTAATAGCTTTGTCAAAAAAATGATTTGCAGTCTGGTAATCTTTTATCATCGAAAAATAATATCCTATATTGTTTAATGCTTCAACAAAATATGGATTTTTCATTATAGCTTTGTTAAAATAGAATAATGCTTTTTCAAAATTCTCTAATTTTAAATAGGCAATTCCAAAACTGTTCCATAATTTAGCTTTTTTTAATCCTAGATTTTTAGCATTATTATAACAATCAATTGCTTTATCAAATTTATTTAAATAACTATAGGCATTCCCCATATGATGCCAAACGATTGAAGATTGATCATTTATGCTTAAAGCTTTATTAGTTAACTCAAACACTTCTTTTTTTGATAAGTATTTGAATTTAAGTTTATAATGCACATAACCAAGGAAACTCATAGCTTCAGCATAATTAGGATATGATTCTAATGTTTTATTTAGAATTAATCTTGCTTCTTCATAACTTCTATTTTCAATTTCCTTTTTCGCAAGTTTGAAAAGCTTTTGAGCTGTTTCTGGAATTTTCATTTAAATTCCATAATTCTAATTTTATTGTGGTTATCGATTAATTTATTCAATCTTTCTGGATCATTCTTAAAATACTTAATTATAAGGTATAATTGTAAATCTCCCAAACTCTCTCAATTTTCACTCATAAGAAAAAGTTGTATGTCTATAACGGAGTTGTATGTTTACAACGCAAAAAAAGTTGTATATTTACAAATTATTAATTACTAACTCTATTAATTTAAATACTATTAGTTCTTTAATTTAAGAAATAAGACAATAATGTTATATTGAGATTAATATGATTGAGAGAGAAAAAATATTTTTAAAACAAATAGAAGAAATATTATTTTTTTTTAAGGAAAATAGTTCAAATTTAACCGAAGAATATAGAAGATCTCAAGAGGGTGGTATAGTAGCTAATAGCTTAATTACTAGAATTATGGCTGTTATAAAAAGGATAATTGGAACAAATTCAGAATATTATAAACAAGCTGTTGATATATTACATAGTAATAATATAGATTTTCCTACAGCAAAATTTTCAAGATTAACTGGAGTAATAACCGGATTATATCAAGATTTAAAGGCAGGATATTTGAACTCTTACTTTGAACTTCTACACGCTGAAATCTTTTCGGGCTATATTGAAATGGCTGAATACTTATTAGAAGAAGGATACAAAGACCCTGCTGCCGTAATAACAGGCAGTACATTAGAAGAACATTTAAGGAATTTATGCCAAAAGAATGGAATTAATATAGAAATAATAACGGGAGTAAAAACAAGACCTAAAAAAGCGGATGCTATGAATTCTGAATTAGCTAAACAAAATATTTATGATAAATTGGAACAAAAAAGTGTTCTTGCTTGGTTAGATCTCAGGAATAAAGCAGCACACGGAAAATATAGTGAATATGATGATAATCAAGTAAAGCAAATGATAACAGGAGTAAGAGATTTTATTACAAGAAATCCTGCTTAAAATAAGTATTTTGAATCGCGAAAAAAAATTATTTAATCATATTATTATATTCTTTAACTATTTGATTTATCAATTCAGACTCAGCTTCTTTACTCAATTCTATATCAGGGAATTGTTCTTTGGTGATTCTCTTGAAATACAAATTCATTAGGAGTTTTATTATTTTCTCTTGATTTTCTTATTAGTATCCATCTTTAGTAGAACTTCCTCATTTGTATACTTGAAGATTTAATTGATTAATTTTTTAGAAATCTTTTCTTATTTTTTTAAAGATAATTTATTTTATTATACCTTATATATTTTTCTAACTTTATATTTAAAAATGAATGAATTACATATAGTATAGCAATAAAAGGTTACCTAAGTGATTAGAAGTGTTTATAAAGAATGGAAAGAAATTTCAGTAATAAGTTGGGATTTAAACCAACAATTCAATCTTATCAGATCAATAAATCTAAGCACACTATCATTTTATATTTTTTAATTTTGGAGATATCATTAGTATTATGTCGAAAAAAAGTGCTGTCCAAAAAAAGAAAGGTAGAATACAAGTCAAAATCATAATCCAGAAATTTGTAAATTCTTTGAAAAAGATAAGGAATTTTTTTACTAAGTCTGTTTTACCTTATACATTTACAATATTATGTGTAATTTTATTAGTAGTAACTAACATTTTTATTCTTGCGTATCCCCAATCAATTACTATCAACAATTTTACCTCTATATTTAATCTATTAATATCAATTAGCATTTCCGTTTTTGCTCTGTCTCTAACCATATATACTTTAATCTTAAAACTCACACACGGTCAAACAATTGCGAAATATATCGTTTCTGATATTGAAATGAAAAGAATCAGCAAAATTTTCTTTTTATTAATATTATTATTG
>DAOUUT010000154.1 GCA_030668025.1 Promethearchaeota archaeon | reverse complement strand
TTTTATATTTAGATAATTTTAAACACAAATACAAATTACAGAAGTAAATGAGTCAGCTTAATTTATTATTTATGAAAATCAATCGTCTTTTTAACCGATTTTTGAATCAAAAATTAATTAAAATATGTATTTATGTAAGCTTATTAACATTTTTACCTGGACTTCTTATTGGTTTACTAATCGCGTATTTTATTGGTCCAGAAAGTTATAACATAATTAACAATTACATTAGTGATTTAGGGTCAATTCGTTATACTCCCGCTCCTTTCGTTTTAGATGCTATTGCAATGACAACTGCTTGCTTCCTCGTACCGATCTATATCTATATAACAAAAATTATAGTTTCAGATACAAAAAATATTATTTTTAATTCAAATAAATCTATTTTTAAAAGAATTCTTTGTATATTCATCGATTTACACGCGTTTTTTGGTTTGCTTTCGCTTCTCTCAGGAGCAGTCGGATTGTTTGGGATAGGGTTATTTAGTGAGGATAGAACTACCGAGTTGGGATTACATTTTACTTTTTCAATTATAGTGTTCGCAGGGTTAGCTTTTGGAGCGTTATTTAATGGTATAGCTATCCTATTAAAATTAAAAAAAACAATATTTCCGAGACTTTTAGGGCTCTATATGATGATAGGTCCATTTACAGCAAGTGTTTTGTTTTTGTTTCCACCTAATTCAGTGACAAGACCCTTTCTTGAATGGATGATGCTTCTTGCAGCTATTCTTTGGTTAATCCCTCAATCGCTTCTTATATTAAAAAATTTTAAGTCAACTTAGTCTTATACGAGGTTAATCTAAAAAAAACAATCGTAATTCTAAATTACGCTAAAACACGCTAAATTATCTAAAATTCTCCAAAAAATAGAATTTACGGTAAATATTAATAAAAATTAAAAAAAAAAGAAATTGATTTATACTTTATAATTTTGTAGTTTGAATATTTTATACATATCTTCTGCTAGGAATAGTACGGAAACAACAATTATGAGAACGATAATATTCCTGTAAATACCATAGAATTCGGGAGAAACTCCTATATTGACAAATGATTCAGTAGCATTATCCCAATTAAAGAATGGGAAGATTTCAGGTTGATTCATCAAGATTAACAGTAATGGTATTGGTGCCAACTTAACGACGATCGTTATGATGTGAATAAGTTGGTGGGTACTAGGTTGTCGATTACCAATAATTCCTCTCGCAACGTTTAACGCCCCCTCAGCAGCTATTAAAGCTCCAAAAAAGCGAAGCAATATAAGAAATTGTATGTCCATTAAATCTATAAGAAATGGCTGAAATAGGATCAAGCATCCAAATAGTATTAAAAAACCACCACCAATAATTTCACCTATTGGTTTTATGAATGGTTTTAACGGTTTACCCGTTTTCTGGGAAATTGGCCAACCTCTCTCCTCAGCGGTTTCAACTAAAAGTTTCTCCTTTGTTAAGTCTTTTTTAGATTTAAAGTCCTCAGGAAAATAGCCTTCCATCGACAGTGCTACGAAAATAATGGATATAATAATAAAAGATATTACTAACCCACTTTGAATTGCCATAATTATTGAACCAAGAACCTCTATGATAGGTTGGCCTCCAAGGATTAAGTTAGGAACTATCTGGTTAATTATATTTATAGCGACTATTACTGAGAACACTATCATCAAAACTTTCAAGTATAATGGCCACATTTCTGCGGTTATATATACTTTTGGCGTTCCACGACGCTTATATTCTTTAGCAATGCTCTCTGGAGCCCCCATATGGGTAATTGCTAACTTCACTGAACTTTCTGTAGGCTTTCCAGTTTCTGACAATTCTTCTGCTTTACTCCAAATGTGTTCTTCAAGTTCAGCCAGAATATCTTTATGCTCCTTCTTGTCTTTTAACCAATCAGGTAGTTTTGCCTTCACTTCTTTCAAATATTCCTTAATTGTTTTTTCCATAATTTTTTCACTCATTTTTTAAACCTCTTGTATTTAATTCTTTTACTATATTATGACCGCATACGTCACAAAATCGGAGTTCTTCGTTACTAAGTTCTATTTTATTAGCACACATTGGACAATAAAGGTACTTATCTTGTTTTAAATTTACTTTTACATCGAATAAAGGCGCTATTGCTTCAGTAAGTTTGGAAAAAAATCCTGATAGATAATAGTAAATTTTTTCACCATATTCGGTTATGTTATAAAATTTTCTTTTTCTACCAGTTTCTTCTTTTTTAGATTTGATTATCCCATCAGATTCTAACTTTCTAAGAATTGGATATAAAGTACCTTCTACAATGACTAACATGTCATTCGTTTGGTTAGTCAAATCTTTTAAGATTTGATAACCATGTGAACCGTCCTCACCGGCTTGTATAATTATGGATAGTATACAAAGTGAACTTATTCCACGATTAATCTCAGTTTCTTGTTTTTCAACGTAATCTCGAAAAGAGCTTGAAGAGATCAAAGCCTTTGAGTCTAATTCTCTCACGCGTTTTATCATGTTTTTCAACTCCATTTATTTTATTTTTTATTGATTTTTAAGTATAGTATTTTTTCAATACTATTCATTATATAGTATAAACAAAATACTATATTTAAATGTTTTCATTTTTTATAATTTGTAAAATAAAAGCTTTTTATGCTTCATTTATTCATATTTATCAGATTAACAATGGATTTATCTAGTAATCTAATAAACAAACTTGAAAACCTTAAATCTTTTTTAAAAACAAAAAAGGTATTAGTGGCTTTTTCAGGAGGAGTTGATAGTTCACTTTTAGCTTTTCTTTCAAATAAATACGCAAAAGAAACGCTACTTGTAACTGAGAAGTCAATACTTTATCCTGATGAAGAAATTAAATTAACTAGCGAATTTGCAAAAAAATACGGCATAACGCACTTAATAATCAAGCGTGATCCTTTAAAAGATGAAAATTTTAGGGTTAATCCTAAAAATCGGTGTTATATTTGTAAAACAGGTTTATATAATGATATTATAAAAATCAAGGAAGAAAGGAATTTCGATTTAATATTAGATGGATCAAACATCGACGATCTTTCAGATTATAGGCCAGGAATGCAAGCTTTGAAGGAATTAAATATTACTACACCTTATATAGATTTCAAGATTAACAAACAAGAGATTAGAGAGATATGCAAATACTTTAACTTAGATGTACAATCGAAACCTTCAATGGCGTGTTTTTCGTCGCGCATACCCTACGATCAAGATATCAACGAGGAAAAATTAAAAATGATTAGAGAGGCTGAAACTTTCTTGAGAAACACATATAATTTAAACCAATTACGAGTTAGACTACACGAAGGAAAACTAGCACGAATTGAGCTGATGCCCGAAGACATTATGAAAGTTATGACTAATGAAAACATTAAAAAAATTAAAACTAAATTCAAACAGTTAGGATTTTGCTATATTACGATTGATTTAGAAGGATTTAGGTCTGGATCACTAAATGAAGTTCTTACTTTTAATGAAGAAGACTAAATTATAAGGTATAAAGAAGCTTTAAACATTCATAATGATTGTTTTTCAATGTAATCAATAATTTTTTGTCTTTTTTTCAAAGCCTTTGTTGCTGCTTTTTCAATTTTCTTTTCCATTTCTAGCTTCAATTCAGGAGTTTCTTCCCCTATTTCTTGTTTAATTTTTGTGTAAGCAGATTCTCGAAATTGGGGAAGAATTGATCTTTTTTCGTCTCCTTCGTAAATCATAGTTACTTGATTAGAATTGTCAACATAACCGATTTCAGCACATTTGATATTTATTGCAGCTAAATCAGAGATTATCTGTTCCGATATATTTCCAGAGCAGTAAATTAGAAGAGCATCTAATGATACTCCTAAATAATCGACCCCCACCTCATTCAATAGCTCTAACACAGCGGGATTAACGAGTTCTCGTACGCGATCTTCATAAATTGTTACGCCTGATTTCGCTTCGTAGTTTATTTCGTATAAATCTCCTCTAAGACCCCCGTTTGTAACATCACACATCGCCCTTATGTCCTTAAGATATTCTTTATTTAAAAGAACATTGCTCGCTTCAAGGAATTTTATATTCATCGTTTCGTTTACAACTTTATGGTTTCCCGAATATATTGCGGTTGTCGTAATGGTCCCACCTCCAGCACCTTCTGTCATTAATATTTTGTCTCCAACTTGAATATTTCGTCTCGCTAACAAGTTATTTCTAACAAGACCAATAGCACTTATTCCTCCTACTAAACGATTTCCAATAACCATATCCCCCCCTATTCTTAATGTAGAACCGGCAGTAATTGGTACATTTGAAAGCTCCGCTATTGTCGAAATTCCCGCCATAAAGTCAAATAATTTTCCTACATCGGCGTCGTCTCCTAAATGGACATCAATCATTATGGAGATTGGTTTTGCTCCTTTTACGTATAAATCTCGCAAGCACGCTCGTGTAACATGAAACCCGCAAATAAATGGAAAATCGCTGAGCCGGCTATGGATTCCCTCCATTTTAGAGACAATTATTAAATCCTCCTTTCCTTCAAAACCTTTGATATCCGATAGCTTAACAGCTCCAGCATCATCTAAAGAACTAGGAGATAAATACGGTTGTCGTTTCGTTTCCGATAGTTCAGCTATCAATTTATGAACAAAAAAATCCCCAGCACCTCTACACCCTACTCCCTGCTTTCCCACTGTCACATTGGCTTTATGAACGGTTAACAAATCTTTAATGAAAGGTTCTGAAATTTTTGATATATCGCTCTTCTTGCATTCTATTAGAACAGCATTCGCAAGCGTATAAGCTGACTCTATATCAATATCCTTAAAATCAACATATTCTTGAACTAACCTCTTAAGAATTTCTTCGTCAGATTTTTTTTGTTTTAATAATCTTCTTGTTAACCCTTCTAAGTCGCTCAAAACTCTACACCTATTAGATACTTTTAAAATTAGATTGATATTAGATTTGAAATTTTATTTTTAAGAATGATAGCAATAATTAGCAAAAAAATCTTTGCTCTTAAAACCGTCTACTTAGAAAAAAACATTTGACAAAATTATTTTAACTCTAAAATACTATGCGTGAATTTCAATATTTTCTGTAGAAGCTGCTTTCTCAATGTTACTAAATAACCTTTCGAGCGAAAAAGGTTTGTCTTTAAAACTTATAACCCCTATCGAAAGTGCTGTCTCCTTAATTGAGCGATCAGCACTTATAAAAATAATTTTTGGCTTTAAATCGCTTGAGTTTTGGAAAATTTCTTTTGTTGCTTCTATTCCGTTTTTAATAGGCATCCTGTGGTCCATTAAAATAATATCTGGTTTAGTAGAAAAACGGTTGTACATAATAACGGCCTCTTCGCCATCTTTAGCAGAGCCAACGACATTATAACCTTTTAATTTTAAAGCTTTTTTATAAAGTAACCTTAGTGAATGATCATCTTCAACGATAAAAATGTTTATTATAGGAGTACACCTCAAGCGCTAAATTTAATTTATTTCTATTTTTCTCTTTTCTCAATAATTTCTTCTAACTAAAACTAAATGATTTAGTAAACAATATAAAAATCTCTTTATAAAAACTTGCTTAATATTTTTACTTCATTGTCTAAGAAATACAAAACCTCGATTACAAATAACAATATAAGATAACTTTTATTTTATAATTGTTTGTTTGTAACAAAAATATAAATTTAGATCATTTTTGTTTGTCTTTTAAGAAATTAAGTTAAAACCATAACATTATACAAATAAAGATTAATTAAATTATTAAAATTTAAGATTTTGGCTTCATATTTGCTTAAATCAAAAACAATTATCGTTCTATTGAGAGAAATTTTTTGATGAATTAACTAAAACTAAAAGATTTAAATAATTATAATCTTTATTTTTAATAGGGAATTAAAATTTTAATAAAAAAAAAAATGCCATTCCAACCACAGCACCCTAGACATCGTAGAATTAGTCAAAAAATAGGAACTCGACTAACAGAATATTTAACTGATTGCGAAAGCGGAGAGGAAGTTATTATATTAAGCGTAAATGCAGGTTATAGGGCAAAGACTCGTCTCGCTAATTTAGGGATCGTACCAGGAGTAAAAGTGAAAAAAATGAAAAACGCACCTTTTCGAGGCCCAATAGAAATAAAAGTTAGAGGCTCATCCTTAGTCCTTGGTAGAGGTTTAGCCTCTAAAATAATAGTAAGTCGTAACAATTCTTGTCCTTAATAATAGCGTTATAATATTAAATTGGATTATTTTAAATAAATTTCTTAAGAGTAATTCATTAAAAAAAGATGGGACGTTTTAAAAAATGAGTGGTCACATTCCAAATAATAAACTAAAAAACAAAGGAATGTATAAGGATACAATAAATATCGCCTTAGCAGGAAATCCAAACGTAGGAAAATCAGTTATTTTTAACCAACTTACTGGGTTAAGCCAAACAATAGGAAATTGGCCTGGCAAAACAGTTGAAAGAATGGAAGGCTATCTTGATTTTTTAGGATATCGTTTTAATATCGTTGATTTACCGGGTATTTATTCTCTTTCTACCTACTCCTTAGAGGAAATAGTAAGTAGAGAATATATTGTTTCTGAAGATGTTGATGTTATCATAAATGTTGTTGATGCCACCAATTTAGAACGAAATTTATTTTTTACGTTTCAGTTATTAGAATTAAAAGTTCCATTAATTATTGCAATTAACCAAATGGATATTTTAAGAAGAAGGAATATGGAAATTGATTTTAAAGAGTTGGAGAACATTTTTAAGTTGCCCGTGCTCCCTGTGGTTGCTGTACATGGTACAGGGGTCCATCAACTGTTGGAAGAGGCTATTGAAATGGTCGTTTTTCAGCACCCCCATACTCATTACAACGGAAAACCCCGGGATGAGCCTGACCATCATTCTCATAACTATTATCGAACAGAACATATTCTCGACAAAGTAAAAGTAAATAGTAAAGTGAAAAATAATTTTAAATTTCCTGAGTTAACTAAAGTACTCTCCTTTGGGAAAGAAGTTGAGTCATGTATTGGCAAATTAATTATGGAAATTAATGATATTCAACTATCTTCTGCCCTAATTAAATACCCATCAAGATTTTTAGCAAAAAAGTTATTGGAAAATGATGAAGAAATTAAAAGTAGTTTTAAAAATAATGAAATTATAAAAATTGCTGATGAGTTTCGAAATCAATTAGAAGAGATTCACGGAGAAGATGTTCATACGATAATATCGTCAGAAATTTACAATAAAATTCATGATATAAGAGATAAAGTTTTAATAATAAAACCACATAAAGGAAAAAAGAAAGTCAGACTCGCTGATATATTCGATCATCTTACTACTCATTCAATCTTAGGTTATCTTATTTTGGTTGCTATATTATTTGGTATTTATCTCTTTACTTTTTCTTTTGGAGATTTTTTTGGAGGATTAATAGATGAGCTATATACGATTTGGAGTGAATCTATTTACAATTCTTTTGGAGAAGAAAATTTAATAGTTAAGATATTTTGGGATGGTGGGCTGGGAGGATTTTTAGGAGGTATAGGAGGCGTTTTAGTATACGTCATACCTTTCTTTTTAATTATTGAAATTTTACAAGATTCTGGTTACTTACCTCGAGCAGCATTTTTAATGGATAAAGCTATGCATACAATCGGGGTCCACGGAAAAACTATTATTCCAATGATTTTAGGATTTGGTTGCAATGTCCCTGCATGTGCTGGGTGTAGAATTATGGAAACAGAACGAGAAAAAAAATTATCTGTCGTATTATCTTCTCTTGTACCATGCGCCGCAGTAATGACTGTTGTGTTAGGGTTGGTAGGGAGATATTTGGGATTTTTCTGGGTAACTATTTTGTTTATAATAAACTTTGGCGTTATTTTCTTAATAGGTCGAATTCTAAATAAATTAATGCCTGGTCAATGCACAGAACTCATAATGGAAATGCACGAATATAGGATGCCAAATTCTAAAGTTATTCTTAAACAAACCTGGGTTAGAACAAAAGAGTTTGTATATAAGGCTTTGCCAGTTATAATTGTTCTTGGAATTCTTTTAGAAATTTTATTAATCTTTAATGCTTTAGAGCCAATAAATGTCATTTTGTCTCCTGTAACCGTGTTCTGGTTAGGTCTTCCGTCAATAACTGGTGTATTTCTAATATACGGAATTTTAAGGAAGGAGTTAACTTTAGTACTGTTAGCTGTTTTAGCTAATTCTATTGGTGTTTCTTTAATCGAATTATTAACACCCTTCCAAATGATTAATTTTTGTTTGGTTACGATGCTATATATCCCTTGTTTTGCGACCGTTATTATTATTGCTAAACAAACTAGCTGGAAATACGCGATCCAAATATCATTATTAGAGATAGGTGTAGCCTTATTGATTGGAGGTACTTTAAATTTTGGATTTATAATATTTTCAAGTTTCTAAATCTTATTTCTACTATAATTAACCCTATTTTTATTTATATTATATTTATATTATTTTAAAAATTCATATGCTTAGTTTTGAATTTATTTTTAAGCTTAACTAAAAATGGTAAAAATTAA
>DAOUUT010000044.1 GCA_030668025.1 Promethearchaeota archaeon | reverse complement strand
TGGAGATAATTCAGTGATAGATAAGGAAGGGAGAGACATGCTTAAGTTAATATCAAATACAAACGCAGCAATTATAGATTTAGATTATCAAGTAGATTTGAAATCAGCTAAAGAGAAGATAGGAACAAATAATTGTATTAGAGGTAATACTAATACACAGATATTGGGAAGTACAACTTATTCAGTTAGCGATGTTATTAACGAAGTGGAAAAAACAATTGAATTAGGAAAACCAGGTGGGATGTTTATGTATGCCGCAGGATGTGAGTGGCCTTGGGAACCATTTTCTATGGCAAGCAGAAATTTAGGAATTGCAAAAACCTTGGTAGAGAAATTTGGAAAATATTAATATTGAACTTTTGAGTTAATTTTATAAAGATTTAAGTTAATTTTTTTAAATATTAAGGAAGTGAATTGATTAAATATGAATATTGATATTGATGTTTTAAAAAAGTTAGAGAAGTCAATTGATACTTCTAATCCCGAAAAAGGAGAAGTACCGATAAAAATTTTAGGTTACGGTGAAATAAGCCTCGTTTTTGAGCTTTTAAATAACCCAGAGCCAATAGCATATAAAAGAATTCCAATTTTTGATAATGAAACGCAAGTCGAAAGACACATTTGGGCATATAACGAATACAATAGGCTTTTAAAAGAAGATGTGGGCTTAAATCTGCCTGAGTACGATGTAGCATGGTTTAAAGACGAAGAGGGAAAAATTCAATTTTATTGCGTTCAAGATAAATTCCCCGCAGAATCAGTAGGGAATAAAGTAATTCATCAATTGAGCAATCAAGACATCAAAACTTTAATTCTACTTGTTATGAGAGAAATGAAGAAAGTGTGGGATTACTCTAAAAACCATAATTCTATAGATTTAGGATTAGATGGTCAAATATCTAACTTTGCCATTATTGGTTTCGATCCTAACAATCCTAAAGTTGATCTTGATACAAAACTAATGTATTTCGATACGAGTACACCAATGTTTAGGGTTAATGGTAACGAAGCGATGGAGGCAGTCCTATTTTTGAAAAGCGCCCCTTCATTTCTAAGGTGGTTATTAAAAGCTTTATTTCTTGAAGAAACTGTCGGGAAATATTACGACTGGAGGAAGGTTACAATTGATTTAGTCGCAAATTTCTTTAAGGAACAAAAACCCGAACTTATCTCTGAATTGATTAACCTTGTTAATAAATTCTTTGAAGAAGAAGCAATTGATTTCGATATTGAACCGTTAACATTAGAAGAAGTTGAAAAATATTACAAGAGCGACAGCAGTATGTGGGTTATTTTTCAAAGTGTGAGACGCTTTGATCGATTTCTTAAAACTAAAGTCTTTAAGAAAAAGTATGATTTCTATCTTCCTGGCAAAATTGAAAGGTAAATCGTCAAAAAACTTGCAATAATAACAATAATTTGGATGCAATCATGATTAGAGCATTTATCGCGATCGAATTAGAAGACAAAAACACGATAGAGAAAATTCAGGCTTTCTCATCTCGATTAAAACAAAATCAGCCTAAACTTAAAGTAGTAGAACCAGAAAACTTTCATATGACTGTAAAATTTTTGGGAAATATTTCTGAATCCGTGGCACCAAAAATTTATGAAATTTTGAAAGAAGATGTAAACAAAAGCATGTTTCAAGGAAAATCCATTGAATATAATCTTAGAGGGGTTGGTCAATTTAACAAATTCTCTGTTTTATGGGTAAAACTTATTGGAGATGTTCAATTTTTACAACAAATTAAAAATACAATAGAACAACTCTTATTTGAGCGATTGAAAATTCAAAAAGATAAAAGAACAGAATTCAAACCGCATCTTACGATAGGAAGATTGAGAAGGGATAAAGTAAATTATAAAACTTTTGATGTGCTAAAAAAATTAATTAACGAGAATAAAAATCTCGAATTCGGACCTTTTAACATAAGCCAGGTAAAATTAAAAAAGTCTGTGTTAACGCCTACAGGGCCGATATATTCCGATTTGGTATTTTAAATGAACGAAAAACCTATTAAAGCAATTATATGGGATTTGGACGGCACCTTAATAGATTTTAAAATTAACTCCGTTAAAGCTCGAAGGAAGGCCATTAAAGTATTAAGAGATTATGGGATACCAAAGGAAAAGCTTTCAATTGAAACGCCTATTTTAGAAAATGTTAAAAATTCCAGAGTAATATTTAACGAGTTAGGGTTTTCTTCCGAAAAAATTAAAGAAATTATTAAAGAAGTGAATAACGCCGTAATTCAAGTCGAACACGAAGCTGCCATTAAAGCGACATTAACTCAGGGTATAAACCAGGTTTTAGAGTTTGCAAAAAAGAAAAGACTTAAACAAGCTGTTTTTACTTATAATACCCATAACAACGCAAGAATTTCACTAGAAACAGTAAATATTATTCACTACTTTGAAGTCATAGTCGGTCGTGACGATACTAAAAATCTTAAACCGCACCCAGATCATTTAAAACACATATGTGAGAAAATAAATGTAAAACCTGATCAAATTGTTGTTATAGGGGATACCGGACGAGATATCGAAGCAGCGATTAACATAGGATCGCGTTCTATCGCTTTAAACACTAAAATTCCAAATTACTTAAAAAGAGAATTTTTCAAGAGAGCTAATAAAATTATCGAACCAGAAGAAATTCCATCTAAATTAATTGAAACCCTTGAAAATTTTTTATGACTTAATAAAAATAAAATATAAATACAATTTAATCAATTATTGAAATAATTTTAATTATATATTTAATATATTAAATCATGATTATTACTTTTAAATTAGACATTTTGAAACCACACAGTCCCGATAACGAACTGATCGGCCGAACTTTAATGGAAAATGAGGGCGTTACATTCGTGCAGATTAAAACAGATGAGATAGACCAAAAAACGACCTCAATTTTTTTAACCATAAAAGGTACTGAAAACCTTACTTTGGATTCAATAAGGGATATTTTAGAAAGCATGAATTGTGCTCTGCATTCGGTTGATGAAGTTATTATTGAAAAATAAAAATTTTATTATAACAAAATCCATAAAAGTGAATTCTATCCCCTAAAAGTTCTGTTTAAATGACATAGTTTAAAAATAAAAATAAAAATAAAAATGTCATCACAAAACCCTCCAAATGTGATAAAAATTCTCCAAGAGCAAGGAGAGATCAACGACGAATTAGACTACGCAATAATGAATTATCTGATTAAAAATAGAGGCGCGGGGTACACTGCATGTCAACCGCAACTTGTTGAGCTTGAGGGCAATAAAAAAGCGATTAAAATGAACCTTGATAATACTTTTATAGATAAAGATAATCAATTGATGGGATTGGGGGTTGTTGGCGTCTTATATATAGATTTAGACACTCTACAAGTTATATACAGCACTTCTTTAGAAGATTTAGTAAAAAATATTGAAAAATTAAAGAACGCGGGAATTCAACCTCAAACTAGACCAAAAGGCAAATATTAACCTAATTTGGTAATTTTTCGCCTCCTATTTTATTACAATCACTATTTTTGCACTTACTTTCCTTCCAACGATTGTATCCACACTTGTAATTTTTTTAAATCGGTATAAATAATTTATTAAACACTTTTTCAAAATCACAACCATATCTCTCTCTCTTCTCCATTTTATGATATCCTTATGCCCTTTTCTATAAACATAAGTTTAAATTATTGTAATTTTATTACTAAACTATGACACAAAAGGCTGTCTTTAAAGCAAAGATAAAAAACGAACATGGAATTTCTATAACGGATAATGATTACGCCGTATATAAAAAAAAGGTCAATAAATCGATCCGATCAAGCCTCATTGGCGTGTTAATTGGTGTTGCCATTTTATTATTTATTGTAGTTGGGTTATTATTAGAAGAATTACCCTTTAATGAAATGACATTCATCCCATTAGGCGTAGTTGCGTGTATGATAATAACGAGTGGGAACGCTTTAACCAAGAAAACGAATGCATCAGAGCAGGAGTTCATCGCTCATATTAAAACCAAATACGGTTCTACTACTCCGAATATTCCCATTTCACCCACACCCATTCATAATTCTAGACCTATTGCTTCGCAAAGCGTCTCAAATCGACCTAAACTTGCAGAGGATTGTCCTATTTGCCATCAATTAATACCTGTTAAATCAAATCCTTGTCCTAAATGCGGATCTAAATTACTTTGGGATTAGGACCAGTAGATTATTGTCTAAATCCTGATTATTAGGCAACATATTTATTCTTATTATTGATAATTTCAAGATTTAAGTAATTATCAGGAAATTAATCCATCACTTAAAAATTGTACGTTTATATCGAATCAAAGATTACATATAATAATGACTGACAACGAGAGTAATATAAAACATCTAATCCAAGAATATCTATTAGATGAAGGGCTTTTAAGAAAAAAAATTCAAATTGATGATAAAAAACTTGAATTTGGCTTTCAATTTATATTCCCACCAACTAGCGGCCCTATAGCACAAAATATGGTTGTTTTAAAACCTAAAAATAAAGATTTAATTATAATTTCTAACCCAATTCAAATAGCCCCTCAACAAGTGGATGCTTTAAAATCTTTGGAAGGTAATGGAAAATTACAATTTTTTATGGATTTGAGGAAATTTTTTCTAATTCGTGACGTTTTTTTTAGAATCGATACACAGAAATTTCGATACGAAATAAGCGATCAAATTTTCCTTAAAAAAGATGGTACTATTTCAAAAAATTCGTTTTTCAAAAGCATACGTAAGGTATTTACTAGTGCGGGTTACTCAAACATGATTTTAAATGAATATTGTATAGGTAAAATCAAACCCGGAGATTTTTCTAAATCTAAAGATTTTACTTCAGATTTCTCTTTATATTCATAACAAATAATTTGATGAGTAGGTGAAATGTAATTTTCGAGAAATGGTTACAGGCGTTAGGAAAATTAGATTATGTTCAAGGAAAAGCAAAACCTGATGTTGATTGTATTTTATGCTCTATCAGAACGAATGACGAAAGAGTAGTTTTATTAAAAATTTACGAAGATGAAATCTGCTTTGTTGTGTTAAACTTGTACCCCTTCAATCCCGGACATCTCATGTGCGTTCCAAATCGTCATATCACAAAATTTACTGAATTAACTAAAGAAGAAATCATACATATATCAAGAACGATTCAAGGCTTACAATTATTACTTGATGAATTATACAATCCAAAGGGGTATAATATTGGAATTAATCAAGGAAAAGACGCTGGAGCAAGTATAGGACATTTGCATTTCCATTTAGTCCCAAGATATGGCTCAGAATTAGGATATATAGATATTGTTAGCAAAACCCGAATTGTTCCTGAGGGATTGGATTCAGTCATGAAAAAATTAAAAGATAATATCGATAAATTTCTTAATAAAGAATTTTTTGAAGAGTTTGAATAATTCTAAAAACCAAAAGATTTGTTACTTTTTATAATTTAATATAAGAACTTCTTTTATCTCTCCGCGTTTGGAAGCTTTACTATTAATAACACGTTTAGCTCTTACTACATTTATAATATAATCTTCGTATAATTCCATGATACTTTTATGACAAGAATTGCTTAGCATTACTTTACTTCCACGACTTGTCAATGTATCAATCACTTCTTTTAATTCAATTTGATTTTCTTCAGTAAAGTTTTCTTGTGTATAACTCGTGAAATTGGCTGTTTTTGATAAAGGAACATAGGGAGGATCAATATAAAAAAAAGTATTTTCATCGGCATAATCAACACATTTTTTAAAGGAATCATGTATGATTTCTACATTTTGTAAAACTTCATGAACAGCTCTTAAATTTTTTTCATGACAAAAATTAGGATTTTTATATTTTCCAAACGGTACATTAAATTGACCCTTACTGTTTACTCTATATAATCCATTATAACAACACCTATTTAAGTAAATTGTTCTTGATGCTTTTTCAACATCAGACCATTCTTTAAATTCTTTAGTCCTATCTACATTTCTGATCGTATAATAATATTCTTTTTCATTCTTATGTAGTTTAAGTAATTCTATTAATTCATCTACACTCTCCTTAATTACTCGATATGCATTTATTAAAACAGGATTATTATCTATTAAAACTGTATTTTCAGGTAGAAGATAGAAAAATAACGCTCCACCCCCCACAAATGGTTCAACATAAGCTTCAATATCTTTAGGAAGAAAAAAATCGATTTGACTAAGTAATTGACGTTTTCCACCTGCCCATTTTAGAAAAGGAGAAGGAACATCAACAATTTTTTTGTTTTTCCTATTAATTTCTCTTATTAATTTCCATTTAGTTTTTTTATCGTAATATTTTAATATTGAATAGTTCATCTTCTTTTTAAATTACTATATTCCTTTATTATATTAATAATAGATTTTTATTTTATAATTGTTTAGCTCTCACTTTAGATTTTCTTATTTTCCAAGAAATTCAACGACAATAAAATATCTTTTATCCTAATATTTGAAAGGCTATGTAAATTCTTAATAACTGATTAATAAAAACATAATTTATTTATAAAATTCTTGTGGTAAATATATTTAAAAGAAAAATAATATGTTTTTCATTAGATTAATTTTTTAAATTTTCAATTTAGAGATGAATGAAATCAATTCCATAGATAATAATATTGATGATTCTGAAGAATCAATAAGACGGGCTTTTAATTTTTTATTAAACCACTCAAGAATATCCGAAGCATTCTCAAAAGAAGAATTTAAAAGGGTTGCTAACTATCAAAATCCAAAGAATTTTGATACTTATTTTTCAAAAAAGTTTAGACATTTATTAGAAAAAGCACCAAATGAAAAAAACAAATATTTAGTAGCTGGTGTATTCAGGAAATTCTCTAAATGGAAAAAGTTTAGAAGGTATTACTCACAAAGTTCTAAGATTAAGGTGAATTATATCGAAGAATACTATGAAAATCTGATGATTTTTGATTTTTTTATACCTTTAACTAATGAAAATGATTTGAGATCATCATTAGATGAACTTTTTTATAGTGATACTGTGAAACTTATGTTAAATAAAATTCTTAAAAGTGATTTAAATATAGTATTTCCGAAAAAAAATAAGGAAACTGAAGAACAACATATAGAGCGAATATGTGAGTGGATATCTAAGAGATTTGGTGGATATTCAATTGGAACTGTTAGAGGTAGATTTAAAATAGATGATCTAAAGACTTTTGCTGAAGTAGCACTGCAAAAAGCAAAAGGTTTTGATTATTTAATTGATGAAACAACTGCGATTGTACATTTTATTTTCCATGTAGGTTCTCCTATTAAAAATCAGGTTTTATTTAATATTGAGCAATTTCAAGAAAATTTAGATGAAAATAATGATCAAAAAGAGATTAAATTAGAAGCTAATCAAATAAGATTTATTTTTAAGAATTCATTTGTTAGAAATATACTTGATTTAGTCAACGGTGAAGATGAGATTTGGATGCTTGAAAGTGGTATTAAAAATTGTTTATATATTTGGAGATCTAATTCTCAATCCTAAATTAAAAATCTATCTATATCTTTTTTCTACTTGTTTTTTGAGAGTATCTTTTCTTTTAGTAGTATAATTGCAATGATGATATTGATGCCAATCTATATTAATATCGTACTTAAATATTAAATGCTATTTCAATAAAGAAATGTATATAAAAATTTAGATGAACCGCATGTTTTAAAAAATTATATTGACTAATTTAATTAATTCACTTTTGAAGACTTCACTTTCAATGATTAAATTCCAAATAAATAAGTTTATCGAGCTTAGGTTGGAGGACGGCAAAACCAACATTTACATTAATAATCAGCACTTTAGGCATTGTAAATACGTCCTTTTAAGAAAGACACTCTTTGAAATTGAGAATAAAGGAATTCTCGATGTCGATTCTGTTGACGAATTGGCCGAGCAACTCGATGACTCTCTGGAGCAGAAATTGCCCGAAAGAACTGGAATCCCCGTTGAAACGCAGTTTTGGGTCCACTGCTCGAATATGCAGGTATGGGCAGAACACGACTACGATTCCAAGCTGCTCCACAGCAACCTATCTTTTCCTTTATTAAAACGGTTGACTGAAGTCGGGGATTTAATTGCCCGAAAAGTTTTTAAGGACGAAGTAGCGGAACGATTTGCAAGCAAACACGAACCTGTAAGTCTGTTTTTGATAAAAGGAGGATATCTAAATTTCTTTAACGACGAAGAACTATTTACTCTAGCGGAGCTAAACCGGGAAATCTTCGAAGATAACTTAATGTACGTGCGAAAAGAGTTTGTGTATTCCTATTTGGGCGACGACGGTAAAATCTTGGAGAGATTGGAAAAAAAATTCAAGACTCCGTTTACGCCTGTAAGTAAAAGATTGTTTTTGGAGTTGATCGAAAAGAATACATTTTTTGTGGAAAATAGAAAAATTACTAAAATTGACCTCAGCGATTTGCACATTCGAACCATTCCGCACGAGATATTTCAATTTAAATCTCTCGACGCTCTATCTGTAAGTTATTGCGCCTTAGAACGCGTACCAAGAGCAATTTCGAAACTAAAAAGCCTTAAACTTCTTGCTTTGAACTCTAATTTCTTGCAAACCCTTCCAGAATCAATAGGCCTACTAAAATCGTTAGGGAATTTGAACTTAGGTTATAACGAATTGAAAGGATTACCGGAATCAACGGTAAATCTTAAGAATCTTGAGATTCTACATCTGGGAAATAACGAATTGACTCACATTCCCGAAGAAATAGGTAAGTTAAAAAATTTAAAGTCTCTTCATCTCTACTGCAACAAATTAACGTCGCTTCCTGTATCTTTAGGGAAACTTCACGATCTTAAATATCTTTCAATTTATAATAATTTACTCACTTCTCTACCGGAAAATATTATACACTTAGATTCCTTAAAGGTTATAAGCTTGGAAGACAACAAATTTAAAGACTTGGATTTCATTTCGAAAGTTGTTAGTTGCCTGAGGCAGAAAAACGCTAAAGTTTACTTTAAAACAAATACAAGCGTTAAATGAGGAAACAATTGTGGTAGAAAAAGCTCAAGCGATAAGAAAACTAGTAGTAAGTTTTTTAACTTTTTAAGTTTATAAAAAAGAAATAAGAAAAAAAATATTAGTTTAGCTTGCTTTAATTTTTAAAGATTAACGCTTTACCTCGTTGCTTTTCTGATGTCGGCGGCTGTAACTCTTATAAGACCTATACGGAAGCCGTTATAGGATTTCTCTTGTCCGCCTTGGTAATCTTAATAGCCTCTTTGGTTGCGTCACTAGCAGTGCTTTCTAAGAAGCCGATAAGTTTATCTAACGCATCGGCAGCAACTAAATCCGCGCCTTCTTTTTTCATTAATCGCCGAATTGGTGCTTTAGCAATATAACTATCGCCTTTTTTCTTTGCTGGTGCTTTTGCTGGTGCTGGGGCTTTTTTTTTTGCCATGATTTATTCCTCCACAAATTTTTTTTAATTAAACTGTTTTAATATAAATTTATAATTAATAATAACTACGATTTTCTATTATATAAATATTATGGTTCGGAATAATACTTTATGGAAATTTTATTAATTATTTATTATGTATCTAAAATTTGCTAAAGACTATTTGTCCGATAAAATACCATTATTAAAATAAATTTTTAAAATTTATTAAATAGGGAATAAATTTTTTTTGATTGTTCAATTTCACTAGAATGTGATTTTAAAAAGGATTTCATGCAACAGTTCGAAATCTTCTTTTTTTATTAAAGATTTAACATCATGTAAATATTCGAAATCTTCATATTTTATTAAATTAACGTTTGAGTTTTAAACAATAGAATTATTAATGTGAAGGTTTTTTATTTGCATGTCATCAAATATTTAGCAAAATTAGAAGTTTAAATAAAAAGTATCAACTTTAATATTTTTTTTCTGAAAAATTAAAATTAAATAGAAGTTCTAAAATTAGATATTTAATACTATAAAATACTATATAAAAAAAGAATTAGCTTTTAATCTTGTCGTTCAGTCGTGATATTATAAAGCTTGACGAATCTGAAATCGAACTCTCTCTACAATCGTTAGGATTTACTAAAAACGATTCCAAAGTTTTGCTAACTCTTGCCAAATATAAAATTTTAAGTCCCGCAGATATAGCAAGATTTTCTGGAGTCGATCGTGCTAGAGTATACGATAGTCTTAACCGGTTAATTGAGAAAGGTTTTATTCAAAAAGAACCAGTAAAGAGGGGCGCAAATTACCAAGTTATTCCTATTGAAAAAATATTTAAAACTATTAGAACACAATACAAAAAGAAAATCGAAGATACATTAACGCTAGAAAAAGCCATAACTGAATTGGAAATCGATAAAGAAGAATCAGAACCTAGAGTATGGGCAATAAATTCTCGAGAAAAAATTAGAATAAAAATTAAGGAATTAATTAGCTCGTCAGAAAACCGGATTTATTTTATCATAACGCCTGATTTACTGATGTTAGAATTAGGAGGATACGATTGGATTTTAAAGGAATTATGGAACAAAAAATTTTCATCCGAGATGGAAATTGTAATTGCCTTGAAGTATTTTGAGGATTTAAAAGAAGAAATTAAAAAACTACTAAAAATTTCTGTAAAAATACATTCAATTGAAGGCGATAATGTAATCCCTTTCGGTTTATTGATTGCGGATTATGGATTTCTATTAACTACACTTGATCAAGTTAAAGAAGCTCCGGAATATACTTCCGGAATATGGTTAGAAAACGGTAAAATAAGCCAAATTATTGGTTATGAACATTTATTTAGACACTTTATTAGTTCAGAAACGAAGGAAATTAAACTAACTCCTTTAAAAGCTCCAGAACAAGTGTAAATGATTTTAATAAAATATATTAATCAAAATAGTAGTTAAAAATTACGAATAAAAAGGACAAACTGAAATAAAAATAAGTTTAAATTTTAACGTGAATGTTAATCAAATACGATTTAAAATCATAGGGGTAAAAAAGCATGTCTTATCGCGGGAAAGTTATTTTGTGCGGAGACCCATCTGTTGGCAAGACTAGCCTACTAGCTCGATATGTAGATGGGAAATTTAGCGAAGAATCAGTTCCAACTCTTGGTGCAAATTTTTTAATTAAAGAGATTGATTTGAGCATAGTAATTGATAAATTAGAATTAGAAAATCCTGAATTGAAGAAGGATATTAAAGAAAAGGGCTTTAAACTATATTTTTGGGACATAGGCGGTCAACAAGATAAACTTTTTAGCAACGAATACTATTTTGTTCAAGCGGTAGGGGCTATGATTGTTTTCAATTTAAGTGATTTATCGTCATTCGAGGGTATAAACTTCTGGCTCTCTAAATTGAAGGAATTAAGCGGTGATGTTCCATACATAATAGTTGGAAACAAATTAGACCTTGAAAGGAAAATAGATCGGGCTCTTATCGATGAGAGGGTAAATAAGCTTGGAGTAGAATATTTCGAGACTTCCGCTAAACTTAATGAAAATGTGGATGCGGCATTTGAAAGCTTATCCATTCAAATATTAAATAATTTAAAATAGTAACTTAAAGATCTTAATTTTGATATATTTTAAATTTTAACTATGCCTAAATTTCATAATGAGTAGAATTCTTTTAATCCCTATCGCCCCTTTGTCAAGAACTAAATCTCGTCTTAGAGATTGTTTTTCAAAAGAATTACTCAAAGATTTGACTATTGCTATGTTTAAAGACTTAGCAAAAAAAGTAGTTAATGTTGATTGCTTTGATCAAAAAGTAGTTTATTGTAATAGCGGTGAAATATTAGACTTAGCAGAAGAATATGGATTAGTCGGGATAAAGGAGCGCTTCACAGTACCAAGAAAATCGTTTGACGAAGTTATTAGAGATTTAAATAACATAGCCATTGAAGAATTTAACGCTAAAGAAACAATTTTTACGTTTTTAGATGTTATTTTAATATCAGAAAGAAATTTTATTGAAGTAAGTAATTTAATGAAAAAAAACCAACTTGTTGTTTGTCCTGCTATCCATTCGGCCGGTATTTCAATTTTTGGACGAAATCCTCCCGATATTTTGCCTACGCATTTTTCAGATCCGAACACTCCTTCTTTTGTCGCGTTACTAAAAGACGCTCAAGAAAGAAACTTGAGATTTACGATTTACGACTCGTTTCGGGCGGGTTTTGATATCGATATTAAACAAGACTTAGTACTAGCGCATGAATACTTTAAAATCTTTAATTTAGTTGAAACCGAGATGTATAAGTTTCTAAAAAATAATTTAAAATTAAAGTTACAAAAAAGAAATAAAAGAAATAACCGAGATTTTAAAATTATTAAAACTGGTTAACAAAACTTTAATTAATTATCAAATTATCTAAAAAATTAAAATGAGAAGGTAATATTTAGTTTAACTTCTTCGTTTAAAATCTTTTTAACTGATTTTTGAAATTCTTCTCTTTCGGTCTTTAAAGAAGATAAATATCTTAAGTAATCTTTGTTTTTTCTATCAATATCGTTTTCCAAATGTTCTATTTTTAATGTATTTGTAGCAATTTTATTCTTGATATCGTCTCTATTAATCGCTAAACCTGATTGGTCAATCTTTTTCTTTAATTCATTAATCTTGTTATTTATTTCTTTGATTTTATCGGTTTCGCTTTGAATTGTTTTTTCGTCAAAGATTGCATTAATTTGGTTAATCGTTTTATCTTTTACTTCAGATTTAAGATTTAACTTATTTTCTTCTAAAACATAACGTAATTGGACAAGTAAACTTGAAAATTTTGGTAGGTCCTTACTTTCATTAACTAGTGCATTAATTGGGTTTTTTAAAAAATCTCTTAAAAAATAAGTGTTAATGTTAGGGATATGAATAGTTTCTTTTTCTAATTCAAATTTCAACTTTTTTAAAGCTTTTTTAAAACCAAATTTGTTGTTTATTTGCATCCTCAACTTTGCTAAGTTTTCTTCTAGTTTGTCTTGTTCTTTAAATAGTTCGTTTTTTTCTACCTTTGTTAGCTCTTGGATTAAACCCTCTTGATCTTTCTGTCTGGCTTCTAAATCCCTTTCAAAAACTTCTAAATCAGACTTGGCATTTTCGATGTTTTCTCTTAAAGAAAATATCTTTGGTAGCTTTTTAAGCAAATATTCTGCCTCCTTTAGATCGGTGTATTTTTTCCTTAGAAACTCATCCATACTTTTTTGTTTAGTGCCTAATTTCCGCGTAATATAACTTAATTCTTTTATTTCTGGTTGTAATTGTTTCTGGAATTTTGGTATAGATTTTTTTGCTATGTCATTGATGCTTGTAAAGAGTTTCTTGATTGAGTTTAATAAACTGTACATGTTGTCGTAATTAATATCTTCTTCAGGTATTTCAACTTCATCAATTTCTTTTTTAATTCTGTCAGAAAAGAAATGTAACGATTTAAGCGCTTTCTCATCTATTTTTCCTTCTCCCTCCTCCATAAAATGATCTGTACAAACCTTTATTTCAATTAGGTTATTTCGAATGTCAGAAATTTGCTTTTTAACAGCTTTTTTAACTTTATAGAATTGAGAATCAAGCTTTTCCTTATAAAAAACTTCGAATTCTTCTAATGAAATTTCGATCATTATTAATTTTTAGACAAATTTTATTTTATGAGTTTATTAATTTTTTACCATTCATATAAGGTTGTAAAGCTTTTGGTATCCTAACAGAACCATCTTCATTTTGATAATTCTCTAAAATACAACATATTGTACGTTCAGTCGCGACCGCAGTGGAATTTAGGGTGTGTGCGATTTCTTTCTTTTGAGTAGAACCCACTTTTCCAACTCTTATTTTTAATTTTCTTGCTTGATAATCTAAACAATTACTGCACGAGACTAATTCTCGATATTTTTCCGAAGAAGGAAACCAAGCTTCAAGATCGTACTTTTTAGCGGCATTATCATTTAATTCGCCAGAGGCGATATTAACAATTCGATAAGGGATATTTAATTCTTTGTAAATCTCTTCCGCGTTTGTTATTAATTCTTCAAAGATATTCCACGAATTATCCGGTTTACAAAAAACGTATTGTTCCACTTTTTCAAATTGATGTACTCGAAATATTCCTAGAGTGTCTTTTCCATGTGAACCTGCCTCTCTCCTAAAACAGGTCGACACTCCCGCATATTTTAGTGGAAACAAATTAGGATCAATGATCTCATTGTAATGATAAGCAGCTAAAGTCTGTTCTGATGTGGCAATCATATAGAGATCTTCGTCTTGTATTTTATATAATTGTTCCTCAAAATCTGCCAATTCTGCGGCTGCTTTCATAATTTCGTGCTTTATAAAGAATGGGGTCCATAAAGGGGTATAACCTTTACTAATCAACTTATCTAAAGCAAATCTAATGAGGGCTAAATTAAGTAGCACCAAATCCCCTTTTAAGTAATAAAACCTTGATCCCACCACCTCAGATGCCTTCTTTGTATCTGCTCCATTAATTTCGTCGATTAGATCTACATGTGATAAAGGTTTAAAATCAAATTTAGGCAAATCTCCAATGGTTCTTACTATTTCGTTACTCTCTTCCGTTTCACCAATAGGAACCGATTCGTGTAGGTCATTTCCTACATTATATCGATATTTTTCTCTTTTATTGATATATTCGATTCTCTTCTTTTCCAACTCGTCAATTTTTTCCTTAATATGTTTTGATTCCTTAATCGTTTCCTCGGCTTTTATGTTATCGCCCGATTTCTTGTAAGTGCTAATCCTACTAGAAATTTCGTTTCTTTGTTTTCTTAAGTTTTGAATTTCTTGTAGGACGCTTTTCCACTTTTGATCGTATTCTAATACTCTTTCTGCATTAACATGATTATTAAATCTCTTCTTCTCTGATTCAACGATTTTTTCAAAATTTCTTCTAAAATCTTCAATATCTCGCAAGTTTTAATCCCATTAAAATTTAAAATTTCTAATTTCTATTATAAATAATCATTAAATTAATTTATGAAAATTATAAGTATTTGTAAGAATAATCCAAAATCTCATTCATGTTGAACTCTTTCAGTTATTGTTGAGCGTAAAAAGGCAACTCTTATTTTTCTTTTATCGTATCCAACTTTATCTATAATGTTCATGATTTTTATTCTCTTAGCTTTGCCTTTTAAGCCTTCTTCAGCCATAAATTGCTTGGCAAAATCTTCTTTTTTCCCTTCCTCTTGCTCCACCATATTAGAAAATAATGAAATTATCATAAAAAAGTTAATGAGATTTGCATTTTGAATGCAAATTTACAGATGTTTATCTAAAACAATAATAACGCGTAAAAGTTTTCCTATCTTACTACTAATGCATATTTTCTTTTGATAAATAACAATCTAAATGGAATTATAGGTTGCTTAAAAAAATGCTTAAAAATATATTAATTCAAAAATTCCTAAACCCAAAGGACTTCTATAAAAATTTTAAGAAGTAATTATAAACAATAACTATTTTCGGTGATATACAGACTAAAGGTGAATTAAATGTCTGATAAACAGACCATCGATAAAATAAGAATAGGAGTTTACGTTTGTAGATGAGGCGTTAATATAGGAGCTCACGTTGATTGCGATGCTGTAAGAGACTTTGTTGAGCCTTTACCTAATGTAGTCATTGCAAGAGTTAATAATTTCACTTGTAGCGATCCTGGGCAACAAATTATCAAAAACGATATATTAGAATTAGATTTAAATAGAGTAGTGGTCGCAGCATGCACTCCTAAGATTCACGAACTCACATACCGAGCTGTATTACAGGAAGCAGGGTTGAGTCCCTACTATTTTGAAATGGTAAATATCAGAGAACACTGCTCCTTTGTTCATCAAGACGATAAAGAAAAAGCGACAGAAAAAGCAAAAAGGTTAATATTAGCAGGAATAAATCGAGCTCGAGAATTAGAAGCCGTTCCACGAAAAGAAATACCAGTAACTAAAGCAGCTTTAGTAATTGGTGCTGGAATTGCGGGGATGAATGCTGCATTAGATTTGGCCGGTCAAGGAATATCGGTTTATTTGGTCGAAAAAGAGCCAACTATAGGCGGAAAAATGGCACAGCTCGATAGAATTTTCCCTACTGACGATTGTGGAATATGAGTTCTGGCCCCAATAATGGTAAATGCTTCGAAACATCCCAATATAACTTTACTGACCTATAGTGATGTTATAGAATTTAGTGGCATAACTGGAAATTTCAAGTTTAAAATAAGAAAAAATCCTCGATATATTGACGAAAAAAAGTGTACAGGATGCGGTTTATGCACGATAAAATGTCCAATTACGATCCCTGATGAGTTTGATCGAGGATTTGGAGAAAGAAGGGCAGTTTATATTCCATTTCCACAAGCGGTGCCAAAGTATGCCGTAATCGATATGGATGTGTGTATAGACTGTAAAAATTGTGAAAGAACCTGCCCTAGTGAAGCCGTTGATTTTGATCAAGAAGCCAAAATCATTGATATTACAGTAGGCGCTGTTATTGTCGCAACTGGATGGGACGAATACAACATATTGAAAAGTAACGAGTATATGTATGGAATTTATCCTGATGTCATTACGCAAATCGAATTAGAAAGGCTGTTAAGTCCAATTGGACCTACTGAGGGACATGTATATAGAATATCCGATGGAAAATCGCCTAAAAAAATAGCTATGATTCAATGTGTTGGGTCCCGAACATTAAGAGGAAATAATTATTGTTCTGCTGTCTGTTGTAGCGTTTCTTTGAAGAACGCTCAATTGTTAAAGCAAGAATACCCCGATATGGAAATAACTATATTCTATATAGACATTAGAACCACAGATAAAGGAAACGAAGAATATTATAGAACTATAAGAAAACAGAACGTTATGTTCATAAGGGGAAAACCGGGCGATATAAAACTGAACGAGGATGGA
>DAOUUT010000020.1 GCA_030668025.1 Promethearchaeota archaeon | reverse complement strand
ACCCTGAACGGCTTTATTATATGTTCCTTTCATTCCGCGCAATTGGTCGTGTTTTTCTGGAATTGGACTATCGATGCTAACATAAAGCATTTCTAAACCGCTATCCTTTAATTGTCTTGCAAAATCCTTCGTGATTTTTAACCCATTTGTATCACAAAATACATACACAGCTCTTTCTGAAGCGTACTTTATTAATTCCATTATATCTGGCCTCAAAGTTGGTTCGCCTCCAAAGAAGTTGACCACAAAAGCTTTAGCAGATTGATCTAATATGTCCTTAATTTCATCCGTCGAAAGTTCTCGACGTGGCTCATTTTTATAATTACCCACGCAACAATGTGGACATTTAAGCTGACAGTTATATGTTATACCAAACATAAGATAGAAGACATCTGCTCTTCCTTTAATTCCACCTCTTTTTTCATTAAACCATTCTGTCATACTCTCTTGATCATAAGTTAATGGAATCTTATGTTCTTCCCATAGGTTTTCGTCTTCAGAAAATCTTTCATCTTCTAATTCCATATTTTACACCCTACGCTATCTCTCTTCAAAATCAATTATTATTATTAATTTGCTAAATTAGTTTATAAATATTTTTCTTTCCAGAAAATTTATTCTGTTGTTTTGAATTCTGGTTTTTCTGCCTTAAGTTTAAGTTGTAGTTTTTTAACTTAAAAATGGTAAATTTACTTAAACAGAAAATATTAAATAGTAATAAATTTAAAACAAATTCAATTAGTTACATATAAATGGTGTATCGCGTGAAACTAAATCCACTTGGCTGGTTAACTCATTTAGGATGGCTTGGGTTCATAGGTTCTTTCTACTATCCATTATATTACCTATTTTTATTATTTCTCTTGATATTCTTAGTGTTTATCCCTTATAACCCCAAAAATCCTAAAAAAAGAGGACATAGATTGATGTTTATGGGTCTGATAGGATTTCTCGGTTTTCTTTATATTCTCTTGCCGACGTTGTACGTTCTCTTCTCTTCATTTTCTTTATTTACACTAGGAATCATTCCTAAGGATTTATAAATTATTAAAATAACTTTTTTTTTTAACTTTGTATAGAAGATTTTAATAATCACAACTTAAAGATTGCATTATTTTAATTTGAACACTTGATAAAAAAATAAGTAAATTAAAGAGTGATTTCAATAAAATAGATAATAGAATAGATTCAAATAGATAGAAAAAAATTATATTAATAGAATGGAAGAAGAAAGAATAAAACGATATAATGACAAATTGGAATATTTAAATCAAACTATAGAAAATTTGAATGACTGGACGGAAAACATTGATTCAAAAGAGTTTATAGAGGGCTTAGAATTACAAAAACAATATGGAATTTATCACGCTTTTCAAATTGGAATTGAGATCATTACTGATTTAGTATCGATGATTGTAAAAGATATAAAACTGATTCCCAAAGACGACTACTCCAATATAAATATTATAAAAAATAAAAAAATTGTGAGTGCTGATTTAGCTGCAAAACTCAGAGAAGCAAATGGTTTGAGAAATAGAATTGTTCACGATTATAATGGTTTGGACAATGAGATAGCCTATAATCGACTATTAAACCTTTTAGAATATTTTCAAGAATTTAAGGTGAAAGCTAAAGAGTGGTTAAAAAAGAATTGCTAGACCAAATTTACAATGATTTTTCACATGTAATAAAAAAGAAAGATATTTTAGGTATTCTATTATACGGCTCTTATAGTAAAAGTAAAAATATTAATAGAAGCGATATCGATATATGTATAGTAGCACCTAATGAGGATTTGCATCAACTACTTTCATTTGTATTACAAAATATTAATGTTAGCACTAAAAAATACGATGTTCGCATTTTTAACGAATTACCATTATATATTAAGATTCATATTATTGAAGATGGTCTTTTAATCTATTCTTCTAATAAATTAGACTTATACGAATTCTTCTTTATTTATCGTAAACTATGGAATGACCAAAAACATCGTCAAGAAATATCAAAAGAGGATTTATTATTAATCTAGTTGGATAAAAAATTAAGGAAAATTGATAATTCCATTTATTTTTACTTCTCAATTTTAATATCTAATTGATTTATGATTTCTATTAGGTCAAGCACTTCAAAATCGAAGTTATAATTTTCGTTAGCATCGCTTAAGTTAGTTTTACAAAACGGACATGTTGACGTGATAACCGTTGCTCCAGTTTCTTTTGCTTCTTCAAGGCGTTCTTTTGATATTTCTACAGACCATTCAGGGTATCCAATTTTTACGCCACCTCCAGCTCCGCAACACCAAGCAAAATTCCTATTTCTTTTCATTTCTACTAACTTTAGTCCTGGGATTTGCTTGTAAATCGCTCTAGGAAGTTCATAAACACCCATATGCCTTCCAAGATGACAAGGGTCGTGATAAGTCACTGTTTTATTATACTCCGATTTAAACTTTAATTTATCGTCGTCTAATAGTTGTTTTACTAATTCTAAAGTGTGGAACACTTCAAAATCGTATTCTTCGGCAAATTTTCCGAAATCTTTCTTAAATGTTCTATAACAACCCGCACATGAGGTAATAACTTTAGTAGCCCCAGTATTTTTAATTTGAGCGATATTATAACTCATATAATCTTTAACAATACGAAGTTGACCAGTTCGAATCATAGGGCTCGTACAACAATGTTCGTCAATTAAAGTGAAATTTATGCCGCTTTTCTTTAGGAATCTTAAAGTTGAGTCCCTTAAACTTTGTTGGCGGTAATTAGAAGTGCATCCAATGTAATAAACCCAATCTGCTTTATCTGGTAAGTTAAATTGTTTTTTCAACTCTTCATTATCAGAGTTAGACTCTCCATAAGGATTACAATTCTCTTCGCAACGAGAAACCAAAAACTCTTGGTTTGTAGCGGGCCCAATATGATTTACAGCTAATTCTCTTAGAGCCTCTATTATATCTACGATGTAATCGGCGTGAGGCGCTTGACAAGCGTCCATACACGACCCACAAGTTGGACAAGCAAAAATAGCATCTTTTAAATCTTCAGACCATTCCAATTCGCCGGTTACGACACCTCTTATTATTCTTATTTTTCCAGATGCCCAATACGATTCGAATAAAAACTTTTCTCCTGAAGGACACGAAGGTTCGAAACCCTTATAAGAATATTTACATGTAGAACAACGGATACAATTATCAAATGCTAATTCCAAAACATCTTTTCCCATGAGACTTTTATCAATTTCTACCATTTATGTATTCCACCTTCCGGGGTTAAATATGTTGTTTGGGTCCATACATTTCTTTATTTTTTCAAAGAGGTTAATCCATCCTGGGTTAATCTTCTTGCGCATCTTTTCCGTCATCCAAGTAGGCGTTTTGTATGGTATACAACCTAAATCGATGCTTACATCCGTGATTTCTTCTAACAACTTGTGGTATCTTTCTTCTTCGCCTTCTTTAAACTTGTTGTAGCGCATGATGGGACGAAATATCGCGTAATGACTTGATTTCATCATTTTCATGTAAATAAATGGAGTGATATTGTGTTTATAAAATAATTTATACACCTTTTCGATTAGTTCTTCGAGCTTGTGACTTGGAGCATACGAACCAAACCAAGTTAAACCTGAATACTCTACTAGTGGAAGTACTACGGAGGGTAAATCGAGGTAACACCTAAGTCTTAAGTTAAATAATTTGACGTACTCGTCAGCATTAACTAAAATTAATTTTTTCCCTTGCTTATTTAAATTCTCGATTACATTGGATAAAATTTCCATTCTAGCATTGAATTGATTTTTTGTTTTTGCTGAGATTGAAAGCATCACTGCAAAGTAGGGTTCACCTGGAAATTTTTTAGGTTCAGGAATTTCTGTTGCCATTTTTACTACTTCGATGCTAACTGATGAAATATCGTCGATGACATCTGTTCTACCGACTTCTCTCATTACTGAAGCTACATCTGTAAGTTCAAAAGTTATTGCGATATAAGTTTGTTTGATGGATGGATTAGTCCATAATTGAACGGCACATTTGGTTACTAAACCCGTCATACCTTGCCAATTTATAAAGATTCCCATTAAGTCAGGCATAGGGTATCTACACCACCAACTATCGGGGGGTGCTTCATCCTTTCCATAAAAACACGAGCCAATCCTGGCGATTTCGCCGTCAGCAGTAATTACCTCTAAACCATTAATTGAATCGCCCATCGATCCAATTTTACACGAGAGATTATTCATACCGCTCAATATCACATTTCCAACAACTCCAGCGTATGGAGGGGCGAAAGGATAACTATATCTTAAGTGAGGGTAATTTTCGTCTAAGTGTTTTTTCAATTGACCAAAAGTAACTCCGGGTTCTAGGAGTGCGTACATCATATTGTCATCAACATGCAGAATTTTATTCATCTTTTTACCAAAATCAACGAGAATTCCACCGTTTTCCGGAATCGTTAAACCCCCTACGTTATTTCCAGATACGTAAGGAACAATTGGAATTAAATTGGAATTACAAAACTTAACTAATTCGATTAATTGCAAAGTATTTTCAGGAATAACTATGAAATCAGGCATGTGAGGCTTACATTCGGTCATATCGTATGAATAGGGGTATAAATCTCCAGACTTATTGGTTACATATTTTTCTCCAAATATTTCGACTAATTTTTTAAGCACATCCTCTTTGCTTATCTTATCGTAAAAATTTCTTTCTTTTGTTTCGGTCATGTGTTTGTTTTCACCTCATTATCTTGTTTCTTTATTTAATTCAAAATAATTATTGTTGGGGTCTGAAGCAACCATTCTCATAGTTTCTAAAAAGATTTTCATGAATTTTAACACAGTTCCAATTTTTAACAATCCTTTAATTTTAAGCTTACGTTTAAGGAATGCTTTTACAGGACTCAATCTACCAAAGGCCAAATCTAAAAATGTGTATATGTCCATTTTTACTTTCAGATTTATCTTTTTATCAAAATTTTTTGTTTTAAATTTAATTTCGTTGCGGTCAAATATAACTTCGACGGGGTAAAATCCATCAACCTCAATTAAAACTGTTTTGTTCCAGTTTAAGACTAGATTTATGAAATCCTCATCGTCTTTTCTATAACTTAAAATATTTTGCAAAGTAATAGTAATCAAATCTTCTCCTTTTTGAATTAAAATCATTATTATTTTCCTACTAGTATTTTAGTATAATATAAAAGTAAAATTGATGTTAGAATTTAAATAGTTAATCTTTCGAAAATGCAATTTTATTTAATGAAAACAAAAAAATCAGACCGAAAGTTCAGGGTGTTTTCCTCCCTCGAACGCTTTGCTTCTATTAGAAAGCAATTTCCCTATCTATCATTCAAAATTGATAATATTAAAATTAATAAATTACAACTAAGTAAGATTTTTTTAATATTTGTTAATAAAATCTACTAAATAATTTTCACAAGTAGCTATTCTATCTTTTCTGTAATAGAATTTTATTATTTCACTGTAGTAATCCATATAAAATTCACCTCTTTATCATACTATGTGCACGCCTCGACAAGAAAATTAGCATACTGGTTTACAATTGGCTCCACATTACTTGGTTGAATATATTTGATATCCTCTTTGTAAAAAGCAACTTCTAAACGTTTTAGCAACTGTGTTAATTCTGCTTTAGCAACTCCAATCCCAGTTTTATTCGATCCCTTTAAAATTATATATCCAATAAATTTTTCCGTTCTCCTAATAAAGATTTGATAGGAAAATCCGTGATTGAAAACGTACATCCTGATGATGTTAAGAAATGTATCGCAGAGATAAAGAAAGGAATTTTTGAAGGTGAAACTTCGGTAAAATTACGCGTAAGTGATAAGAATGGTATATATCATATGATTGAATTTAGTGGGGGATGGTTTAAAGATATACATGATATTAGAAAGGGTTTTATAGTTGGAAGAGAAATCTCCGAGAGGAAGCCATCAGAACTGAAGTTAGAAGAATTATCATAAAAAAAATAATAAAAAAATAGATTTTAATAATTTTATAAAAATTACACTTTAAACTATATTATAATGAACGAAACAGGATTAAATGATAAATTTAATTATAAAATACAAGAATTTGCTGATCTTAGCATTTTAGAGTTAGTTACTTTACAGTTACTCTCAAGACATCAAGAACCGATTGTACGGCATTCACTTTTTTTGGAAGTACAACAATTTTTTCTAACAGACCAAAATAATAATCATAAAGCGGATATAAGCGTCTCTGACAGCGAACAAAAATTTAGTAATTTTACACAAAACAGGAATCCAATTTCTACCTCAAGTTTTTATAATAATCTTAATAACCTTGCAAAAAAGGGTCTTTTATCCTTCAAAGATAATGGGAATATTCGATTAATAGAAGCTAATGAATTAACAAAATTAGTAGAAAATGTAGTATTTAAGCATTTTTTCCGTACACGAATGCCATTTGAAGTTGGTGCTATGATTGAAAGCAGTACCGAAATTCTTAAAACAATCGGTAAAACAAAAGTCGATAGTTTCCTACTAATTTGGTTATATGATAATGCAGATTTGCCTTTTTTTAGATTATTAACTACTGTCACGGATTATCCGTTTATATTATGCAATGAAGAGTTATATAATAGTACAATAAACAAAAGTGTTGACACCATTAAATACACTAAAGTTTTTAACGGTTTAATAAGAGAACCAGATGACATTTTTGAATTCACATTTATGTCTTATTTAGATAAGAAATCAGGTTTTTTCGGAATAAATCGTAGTACTATGCTTAAAGAAGCTATTAGAGTTACAAAAAAAGGAGGTCATGTAGTTTTAACCAATTATAGTGAATTACCTTTAACAGAAAATTATGTAACAAATAACTTAATCCAAATATATAATACTATAAACAAATATCAGATATCAAATAAGAAACAGCTTGAGGAAGATATGCGAAAAGCAGGATTAAATAGGATCACCATCCTTGAGGTTAAAGGTTTTATTTTTGGGATTGGATGGATTGAATAACTTTACAAATAAGGTTAAAAAAATGAGAATAAAATAGATCTCTTATAATATCAGCTTACATCAACATGAGCTTCTAATTTTTTAGTTAATATTAAATCAAACTTTAAATACAAATCTTAAAAAACGGTTAAATCCTAAATAGAAATTAATATCCCTTTATTATAATTTTATTCTGGATTATTCCGAATAAGGTAAAAAATTTAATGGAAAATAAAATTATTATAGAAAAGATAAGAGATTTCTTAGAAAAGGAACGAAACCGCGGAAAGTCCTTGGTCTTTTATCGTTCAAACTCGAATCACACTGCTTTTTTAAATAATTTTAGGATTAAAGTTGAATTTAATAAATTTAAAGAAATCATCCTTGAAGAAGAGACGGGTATGGAACTTGGTGGGATGAAAAAGAAATCCTTCTCAATAATATTTCCAATTGAAGAGGCTCAACTAATCGAAACTGGAAAAATAAGTTTATTAGGTCCAGAAATTGATAAAAGTATGGATAAAAACATAGATTTTGGGTTGATGATCTTGATTGGAGTTGAGAATAGCACAGAGAAGGATATAAATGAGTTAAGGCAATTGAGTTTTATCTCAAATGGCATAGAAGGGTTTTCCATTCGAACAATTCCTCGCAGGTTTTGGTGTAGATTAAGCATATCAGCCTTACAGAAAGGATTTTCGTTCGAATTTTTAGGAAATGCTATTATTTCTCTATACAAACAAAAATTTAAGGGTTTAATAAAAACTATAGAAGTTATATTAATCAATTCATATCCCAATTCTATTGAAAAATTCATAACGTTATCATCAGAAATTACAGATAAGTTTAAAGAAAAATGGAGAAAGAAAATAGAAGAATGGAAAAAAAGGATTGACTGTGATTACGATTGGGGTTGTGAAATATGTCCTTATCAAGAAGAATGTTTAGATATTAAGCAAGTGTTAGTCTCAAGAGAGGAGATTGAGAACTAAATGGATAAATTGATGTGTATTAAATGAAAAATCAGAGGAAAAAGCCACTCATAGTTGCTATTGTCGGAAAAGGAGGCGTTGGAAAAACGATTGTAACAACTCTTATTGCTAAAGCAATTTCAATCTCTTATAATTTCAAATTATTACTGATTGATGCAGACCCCACTCATCCGCATCTTAGTAAAATGGTTAATTTACTTCCAGAGAAAAGCCTCGAGATGGTCAGAGCCGAATTAATTGATAAAACAATAAACAAAAAAAAAAAATCCAAACGTTAGCAGAGAACATAGATTTTGAGGTTTATAGTGCTATTAAGGAGAGTAAAGATTTTAGTTTGTTTTCAATTGGTCAGCCCGAAGGTCCAGGGTGTTTCTGTCCTTCGAACGCCTTGCTTCGAAAAGTCATAGAATCGATTTCTAGCGACTTTGATGTCGTCTTGATCGACTGTGAAGCGGGACTTGAACAAATTAACCGTATGGTAATTAAATCTGTTGATATTATCTTAATTATCTCAGATATATCTCTAAGGAGTATAGAAACTGCTAAATCAATTAGTAAAAGTGCCAATAAATTTACAAATTATAAAAAAATAGGTGTTATAATAAATAGAGTGAAAGGTGATATTTCTAATATTCTGGATAAGCTTAGAGAATACGATTTACCTTTACTTGCATTAATTCCTGAAGATGAAATTCTAACTAAATTTGATTTAGAAGGTAAAGCCATAATTGACATTCCTGAAGATTCTAAAAGTTTTCAAAAAATAACAAGTAATATAGAAAAAATACTAGAAATCTGACCAATGTTTTTAATATTCTTTTCAAGTTATTAAACTTAAATCTATGACTATTAAGTTAAAAAAACAAACAAACTTACAATTTGCTCTTAATTTACTATTTATAAAAGTTTAAATATAAAAATTTAGATTGAAGAATCAAGGAAAGATATTCTTATTTTTAACTGAAACTAATTATTGATTTTTAATTGCAAATATTCTGAGTTAATGAAAATGTTGCGACAAATATATATCTTAAAGGATGGGAATATAATATTCGAGAGAGATTTTGGTAAAGTTTTATCCTTTGAAAATTTTAAAAGTATTTATCAAGAAATTGCAGCAGAGATATCTCGTGGTCTTTTAGACGATTTTGGAAGCTCTAATTTTTTTAAATATAGAATTATATATACCCTAGACAGAGCTTCAAATTTAATCTTCATATTCATAATTGGATTCAATGATGATATAGAAGTAGTAAAAATAGAATTAACTAAATTAAAAAATGATTTTTTAGAATCGTTTGGTGATATTCTAGACAATTTGGACCCATCACTCTTTGAAATATTTAACCCTTTAATAGAATCAATTCACAAAAGAATAAAAACTAAAATCTCGTTGGTTGGATTTTCTGGAGTAGGGAAAACAACAATTACACAATTAATATGTGCGGAAGAAGTTCCCGCAACGCACATTCCTACAATAACCGGAAAAGTTTCTACTATTAAGATTGGAAAGTTAACCTTCCATTTATGGGATTTTGCAGGTCAAGAACAATTTAGCTATTTATGGAGCGATTTTATTTTTGGGAGCGATGCCGTTCTCTTAATTACAGACTCCTCTTTAGAGAATGTAGAGAAAAGCAAATACTTCGTTGAATTAATAAAAGAACAGACCCCAAATGCACATTCCGCTGCAATCGCAAATAAGCAAGACTTAGATGGGGCATTAAGCATTGAAAAGATCGAAGAAATACTCGGAATCAAATCATATTCTATGATTGCAATTGAACCCGGTAATCAAAGTAAAATGGTCCAAATCGTTGCAGATATCTTAAATATGCATACGGAAGAATCAATGTTATTGAAACCTTTATTTGAAAGAGATCAATTAGTTCAATTGGCTAATAAAAGCTTAGAAAACGGAGATATTGCTGAAAGTGTGGATTATTTTGATAAAATCGCAGATTTGTGCCTTGACTTGGGAGATGATGCTCTTTATAAAGAATATTGTCTAAAATCTGAAAAATTTAGACGATATCTACCTGATAGTGCTAGTTTAACAAATCTTCAAAACAATACCGATCCAAACGACTCTGCCTCGGATGACGATGGATTGACTGATGGACAAGAAGTTAATGATTACTCTACTGATCCGAATGACCCCGTTAGTGACGATGATGGAATGCCAGACGAATTGGAAGTAAATAACAGCTTAAACCCTAATGTTGATGACTCTACAAATGTCCCTGATGGTGATAATTTAACAAATTTTCAAGAATCCCAAAATGATACCGATTCAAACGACTCTGCCTCGGATGACGATGGACTGGCTGATGAACAAGAAGTTAATGATTACTCTACTGATCCGAATGACTCTGATTAATACGAATGATGAGTAAATAAAATTCGTAAGATGATTTAGTTTTAATAATAAAACTTATTCTTTTAGATATAAATATAAAAAAAGAAAATTAAAAAAAATTTATTCATTAGATTTTATTTTAAGCTTGTAAGGGCGATATGCATCTTCAAGCACATTTAGATATTCAACTAAAACCAGCTCTGATTTCGATTTCACATCGTATTGATGCATTATTGTATTTAATATATATCTAGGATATATTAGGGAAATATGTAAGTCACAAAATAATGCATAATATTCCGGTCCATTTTTGCTTTGGAAGATTCGTATAATGTCATTATCCAATAACTTCTTAATTCCACCGTCTATATCGTCTACTCCTTTTTTTCGAAGTTTTTCCAAAGTATTCCTGGTTACTACTGCTATTCTCATTAATTTTAGTATCTCAGCTAACTGAGGGTCTGTGAGGATATCTACTATTCTCATATTGTCATCTTCAGAAGGGCGATAATTTTTAAAGAAACTTCTAGCTTCAGAGGTGTATGATTCGACTAAAGGTTCAGGAAGGCCTCGTTCTACGAGATCGCTCAATAATTTAAGAGGTGGCTTTCTAATCATGAATATGTCGTTTATGAAAAATATTAGTTCCGAAGGCATACCTTTTACAGAAGCTTCTTTTATTATATCTTTTTTAATCAATTCAATTAAGATCGCATCAATATCAAAAAAGCCTCTTCGGTATTTATCTTTTAACCACACTTTTAGTTCTGATTTGGAAACAACTCCTTCTTCTCTTAATCTGTTTATGAGTAATCTATTTATTTCGTCTTGATAAGTTAAAGCGAGAGCTTGTTCATCGTTTAGATGAGGGTAAGCAGACAAACGTTGAAACAAGAAGGGAACCATTTCGAGATATGCTCGACTTTCAAAATTCTGAAGGATTATCCGTGATATATCCGCCAATCCGCCTTCGTAAAGGTCTGGGTCGTCGTCCAAGTTTAAAATTAAAATGAGATATAACGGTTTTTCACCTCCAGTATAGTATGACGCAATATTCAAATGACCCACCATTAAGCTTATCATTCCGGGGTCTCCTGTATATTCGTGAGCTGCATAGATTTGCATTAAGGTCTCATCTGATATGATGATTTCTTCGGGGTACCTTGTAATAATATCCGTACTTACTTTAGGGTCCCATCTCATTATGATAAATCCAATTGGCATTAGTCTCTATCGCCTCCTATTTTTGATTTTTTCTCTTTCAATGAATTAGTCTTTAATTTCAAATCACGCGTACCTAACATATCTTCAAGGGAAAGGTCTAAAGCTTTCCAATCTTCTTCGAATAATTTCAGCATCATTTGTTCCTTTGTTTTGATTGCATAAGATTCAGATATAGGTTTTTTTGATTTTATCTTACCTTTAACTTTCCTGATTTTTTTGACGAACTTTGGAATTCTCGCTTGCTGAACAACCCTATAAGCTATCAAACTTCCAGCAACACCAATAATAGATGCAGTAATTAAGATAAAATAAAACGCGGGCATGCCAGGAAATATTTCTTCCATTTGTACAATTATTGTAATTGTCATTTCTTGTGATGTGAAATTAGCTTTTCGAATTGTTAAGACTCCTGTTAATGGTTGAGGGGCAAAGTAGGTATCGATTTCTGCTGTTGAAAAATTTAATGTATATGCACCTGGAGATGATTCTGTTAAAGTGTAGGCAACGTTATTTATATCTAATACTACTGACGCACCTTCTAAAGAAATATTGTTTCTTGTTAAATCAGTTAAAGAAAGTACAAATTCAACATCATCTCCTTGAGCAACACTAATCTGATTTCCATCTAAATGAGTTGTATTTAATTCAACCTCAAATTCGCGATACATTATCTCTAAATTAATAAGAGCAGCTCTTTCTTCATAGTTTTGTTTGTACAAGTTTACATATAAAAAATAAAAACCGATGCTCTTGAGTCCAGTTTTGAAATCTAATGTATACACTTTATTTTCATTTTGAGTTAAATCTCCAGTGCCGTCAATTCCGGAGATTGGTTCTCCATATTCATCCAGTTTTTGCCAAGCATAAATGGCAGCGTCTAAATCTCCCGTTAAATTACCTGTTATCGAATCTTTATATTCATAAGTGAAATTATGAGAATCTTCCACCCAAACTTTTGTACTTATGTATACTAAATCTATTTCTCCATTAAGCGTTGTAGGTCTTTTTCCAATATTAATAGAGGTTATTAAAGTTTGTGTTGAATAATTTTCTAAACTAGCAATTACTTTAATCGATTTTACACCCCAAATTTCTGCAATTGTAGTATTAATAGTAGCAGTATAATATCCCTCGTTATTAGGATCCTCATAGAATAGAACTGAATCCATAGAAAGCCATTCATAAGATAGCGTTGCTCCTTTTAGCGGAGAATTTATATTATTATAATATTTAACAGTTAAATTAATATATTCACCAAATGTTTGGGAAAAATCAGAAATTTCTATTAAAGAATCATAATAATCATGCATTGTTAGATTAGTTGAGACAGCATCAATGAATATTGATTCACTTTCATCGTTAGGGTCACTATAGCCCGTTTTGCTTCCAGATATCGTAATCGTATAGATTTTTCCATCAAACCCAGCTGATAAACTACTTGAATTAAATGTTATTGAATAAATACCCGCTCCTACTCCTGGTTTCATCTCTAATGTTAAATAAACTTTAGACCCTATACCCGTGCTTTTTACTGTACAAAAAACTTCGTCAGGATCAGTTATTGGTTCAGAAGTAACCCAATTATCAGTAGTTAAGGTGAAATTTGCAGTTACGGTAACATTCTCACTCCATATAACTTGCTCTACAACTGTTAAATCTTCAAACCCTGTTTGATACCAACTCGTATTAACACCCTCACCTAGATAAACTTCAAAAGTAAGATTAGCTGGTTGGGTTAAACGGTAGTCATAACTATAGCGATTACCAGAAGGTTCCCATTTATCTGTTTCATTTACGATTAAATCCTTATGCGCTCCGAAAAAATCTAATGAAAATGTATAATTATATCCTTTTAAATACCAGAGTGATATCTCAGTATTTATTTGCCCATAAGCATATCCAGTAAAATCCAGTGTTAATAATTCAACACTAAATTCACCGTCCCTGTTTGTTCCATTCACCTTTACAAGACAACCTGCAACACCAGCACCCACAGAATCAATAATTTTAACATCCACTTTGCATAAATCTGTAACGTTATAGATGTTACAAGTTTCAGTTAAATCAATTTCAATAATTCCGCTACATGTAGTAGTATTTTGACCTTTAACTTCGATAAATAAGCCGTAAACTTCGTAAGAATCTCCTTTTAAATTGGAAGATGTTATAGGGGGCGATCTCATATCAATCTCAAATATATCAGATCTATCAGTTATAACATAACTGTCATTGGAATAAATAAGATTTCCTGATGTTGAATTATTTTCATCAATATAAAAAATACGAATGCTATCAAAAGTCCCAGTCTCTTCCGCTCCCGTTAAAGTAACATTTATAATTGCGTTATTTATTTTCTTATTTCCGAGTTCTGTTAAAGATCCATCTGTATATATCCTCTGTAAAGCCGAGAAATAATTATCTACCGTTGCATTTTTGTTAATTTGATTTATATTGAAATTATGCTCTCTCAATTTATCTATTTGCTCATAAGTATCTCTTAATATTAAACTCTCATTTAATAGTGTAGGATTAAGATTATAGTCAATATTATCATAGTAAACCTCATAATAATAACTACTTTGAATTTTCCAGCGAAAGGTGGTTTTTCCATTAACATCAAGCGTTAAATTTACTAAATTTATATCTCCTTTTGTGTTGTTATAGACTGCAATATATCCATAATTAAGTGGTTCTTCATCATAATCAACTATTTCGAAATCGATGGCCCATATATCTATGGTAATATTGAAGGTATGTTGAGTTTCGGTTAAATTAAAATCTCTTCCCCCGATTATGCTACTATCATACACAACGGATTCAAAATTTGTATTTGGTATCGTATAATTTACCGTAATATCATAATAATCTCCGTAACTTACTCCTGTAAAGAGTGCAGTCCCCTCATCCTCTGAAGAATTTTTCGGACCATATACTATCTGTTCTGCTATTGGTTTTGAACTATTTATTATTGATACTTCCGCATTAGGGACTATTCTTCCATCAACATCTTTAACAATTATTGAAACATCTGATTTTCTTCTTTCAACTTCTGTCTCTAAAAATACATCCAAATCATAAGTAAAGGTTACATTATCAACTTGACAAAATGCTGCAAACCCAGCTTTTTCACCAGCATAATCATACATCCCAAATTCTAGGAAAATTGACTCACCCTGATAATCAGTTACATCAATTAAAAGATCTCCCGTTAAGTGCCCTGCTGAAGTACTTTGATCGGGTAATACACCATCAGGATCTTTTACCCAAGTTTCTAACGTGGTTTCACTAGCGTAAGTCTCCCAAGATTCTACATATCCTTCTGTGTAAACAGTCTTCCCATAAGGTACATGAGAATCCACATCTACATCGTAATTTTCACAAATTCTTACGTAAATTCCAAATGCTTTAGCTTGTTGCTTATCATAAGTTCTGAAGTTACGCCAAGCATTAACATAAATTTTATTTGATCCACCAGATACTATTGGAACAACAAATGGATTACTAAATAAAGTTCCTGCTAAATCATCCCCTATTCCTCCAGTTGCAACAGAATGAGCTATATCACCAAATTTAAACGCATATTCCCCTTCAGGAATCAATTCTTGACTTATAGCAGTATTAGTTAAATTATATTGGTAATCATCCGGAGTCACATCAATAGGAATATAATTTGTATCACCATTAACATCAGAAGGAACATCATCCGCGTAATTCCATCCATAAATATCAGTAATTTTGGGTCCTGATTCAATATCTAGTTCAAAATTACCATTTCTAATCCATCCAAAATTATCAGCTACACCAGCTTCAGTTTTATTCATAAAATAGGTTTCATCAATTTCTTCATCATCATTACCATAATATAAATAGGTGTCTAATTGGGAATCACCATTATTGACAGTGACATTTGTTTCAAACCATACGGTTACTATATCAGTTTCAGGGTAATCTTTTTGAAAATAATATTTTCTTTGAAATGCTTCTCCACTATCGTCATATTCAATGATTCTTATATCTCCTAAATCTGATTTCATATTTCCCTCATCAACGCGCTCACTATAATTAAAAGAGATAGAAACTCCGTAATTATAAAGCGTTTCTGAGTAAGGATTTGTAATATTGATTAATTGTCTGGAATGGTATGTGATATCCCACCAAAGATCATCGCCAATCGCATTTTGCTTAGGAATATCTTCTGTGTCGTTAAAATTATCAGAAAGAGGGGTATCTAGTGTATCCTTCGATGAGAATAACGCCGGATTAATATAGACGCAAGATATCATAAAAATTGAAATCAAAAGTATTCGTTTAAAGTATTTTGTTTTTATCAATTCTATCAACTTTTTTTTTAAATTTATAATTATTAGCAATATAATCTAAGAAGAATTATTTAAATGCTAACATGTACAAAAATTGAAAAGGGGATTATTTAAGTTTTCTGTATATGTTTATTCCTTTATTTTTAAATAATTTCAGAACAAAAGAAAAAAATCATGGTTTAAGATGTGATATTGTAACAAAGGATGAACAGATTTATTTTATTATAAGAGTAAGAATTTATAAATTAATTAGACAATATTCCACAAACTTTATTGGGTCTAAAGCACATCCGCTTGAATCAAGCCCCCCGAGCTGGTCAAGCAAATCTTGGAGAATATTATTTCCGTTAAGCCATAAATCCTTTATATTCATTAAAGATTCTAGCCCATTTATCTGATTAATTTGATTATTTCCCAAATCTAACGTCTCTAAATTTTGAAGGGTTTCAAGTCCCTTTATGAAAGTAATCTCGTTCCCCGAAAGAAATAACTTACTTAATTTCGTTAACGAATACAAACCGGTAATCTCGCGAATTTTATTATCTTTTAAATTTAAAACTTGTAAATTGTTACAATTATTTAAACCTTTAATCAGTTCAATTTGGTTTGCCGTAATCCACAACGTTTCTAACTGAGTAAGAGAATCTAAACCGTTTAATTCTTGTATTTGGTTATCATTTAAATATAATTCTTCTAAATTTTTCAGATTTTTAAGCCCCTTAATGTCAGTTATTTGATTACCTGCCACGTTCAAAACTTTTAAATTTTTTAGAGCTTCAAGTCCCTTGATTTTTGTTAGCTGATTTCCAGCAAGCCACAACACTTCTAAATTTTGTAATTCAAGCTTTTCTACGTTACTAATTAAGTTCCAAGACAAATCTAATTTTTGAAGCGAAGCTAAAGAATTAAACCCGCTCAACTGATTAATTTGATTCCCTCTTAAATATAATTCTTTTAACTCAGTAAGACTATCTAGCCCATTTATTTCTGTAATTTGATTTGATGCTAAATGTAAGATTTTTAGGTTTACTAATTCGTCTAATCCCGAAATTTCGGTAAGAGTATTGCTTCCGCAATTTAAAATTTCGAGGTTCTGAAGCGTTTCCAATCCTTTTATTTCCGTAATATCATTTGAACTGAGCTCTAGATGAGTTATATTAACTTTGTCTAAACCTTCAATTTCAGAGATATCTTTAATTTCTAATAAACCAAGATCTAGAAAACCATCCTTGATTTCAAATTTTTCGTTCTTATATTCAACAAATTTCATTTGCTTCACTTAAATAAATAAATCGGTTATTTTTCAAATTGATATCTCTGAGATTTATATTAAATTATTTAAAATTTATAGTTTTTCTTTAAACACTTACTTTTTTAAATATAAATCAAAATTTAAGCGTACTTTTTTCTTATAATTTCAAACTTTAAAATAAACCGCAACCTTTATCACTTGATTTAGAATGATATTTTGTCCGATCTGTAAAACTAAAACAAATGGTAATGAAGAAGGTTACTACTATTGTAAAGTATGCAAAAAAATTACGCGCTTTTTTACGTTGAGATTCAAATGATAAATAGAATTCGCTTAAATGTTTATAAAATACCCTTTTTTGAATGAGACATACATAAAAATATTAGATGTGTGTTGACAACCCCCGCTAGGGTTTTAGGGTAACAGTTCAAATTTCCACCTGCAAATAAGAATCAATATTATCGTCCATATTGCGTATCTCTTCAATTACCAATGAAAACTCTTCAGGAGAGATCCCTTTTCTGAGAATTAATTTGCTCGCTAAATTATAGTATTTCTCGTAAACTTCTAAAGAAGCAAAATTTTTTAATTTTGAACTAAAAGAATACAGATTCGTGTAAACTTCTTTAAAATCACCTTTTATTAATGTACTTTCTCCAAAAGGAGCTGAGATTCCTTTTAACGATTCTTTGGCTTGGTTTAGAAAATATTTCAATCGAACTTTCTGGTCTTTGATTTCTTTCGCAATAATTTTAGCCTTTTTTTGGTACTCTAAAAAGAATTGTTCGTCTTCAAGCTTATCTGAGAGCTCTAGTATTAGTTTGCATAAGGAAAGTTTTTTTAAATTATTCTTTTCTTTTGGAAGTTTATTAACTATATTAGTTCTCTCGTTTTCTAAATCTGTTCTTTGGTCTCTTAGTTGATCTGAAATTTTTCCTCTCTGATGCCATATAGATTTTAAAAAATCTTTCTGTTTTTCAAGTAATACTTTAGGATCTAATATTTTTCGATGGGAAAGTAGGATATCAGTAATTTCTTTATCAAACTTTTCGAATTCTTCCGATTTAACGAAAGAAGCTAAGAATAACTCTTTATAATTTAAAACGATACTATTTAGTTTTAAACTTAATTTTTGAATTTCTTTTTTATCATCATTTTCTGCGATTATAACTAAGTCAATGTTGGCCTCTTGTATTCTATCTATAGAAGCCATTAAATTTCCTAATCCAATTGTTTTTAAATCCCCTGTACCATCACTTGCCATTTGAGAAACAAATAATTTTAATGCAGAAAAAAAAGAGCCAAATAGGTCCATTTGAGAATTAATATCTACTTGGAACTCTTTCTCATAAAATAATTCTCCTGATTCACTATGATAAAGAAATAAAAAATAAAGCATAGGTACATCAACTAAGGTTAAATAATAATTCTTTTAAATTCCTCTAAAATTCATTATCTTTCTTATAATCAAGCAAGGGTATTAAATTTGAGTAATAAAAATCACAATACATAATACATAATGATTCATAATACAATATCTTTTTTTTTTTATATTAAAAAAACAAATGAGTCTTATCTTTTATTTAAATAAGGCTTAGATGATTTCTATTTTATAATAAGAACATTTTAAAAGTTAATTCGTGATTAAAATACTATGAACGCAGTAATTTGTAAAGAATGTGGGTATTCATTTACAGATAAAGAGCCTGGCAAATATTTCTGCCCTAATTGCTCCAAAGAAATGAAATTCATGAAGATCGAAGCTTTTTGTGGTGCAAAACCCGGAGAGCTTTACGAGAAAGATTAAAATAAAAAAATTTATCTAAATTTAAAACTTTCTCCGATTTGAAATTCTTGCTAGTTATTTTTAAGAACTGGTTGATTTCAGAGATTTTGGATAATTGCCAGAAAATCTTAAGAATATAGTTATAAGTGTAACTACTTTCTTATACTCTATGACGGAAGCATTATACATGAAAGATTCCTATTTAAAGAATTGGAAAGCTAAAGTTGTTTCTGTGAAAGATGATAAATATATTATCCTTGATAAAACAGCTTTTTATCCTAAAGGAGGCGGCCAACCATGGGACGAGGGTTATATAATTAAAGACGCTGAAAAATTCAAGGTTGTTTACGTAGGAAAATTTTCTGGAGAAATTAGCCACGAAGTAGAAAAACCGGGATTGAAAAAAGGAGACGTGGTTACATGCGAAATCGATTGGGAAAGGCGATATACCTATATGCGTTACCATACTGCTTGTCACCTCGTCTCAAATCTACTATTCCGAAGAGCGAACGCTAAAATCACAGGCAACCAGATTGAATTAGATAAAGCAAGAATGGATTTCTCAATGGAGGATTATTCACCGGAAAAGTTACGAACCTATGTCGAGGAATCAAACGAAATAATTAAACAAGACCTCCCAATCACTATTGAAACGATGTCTAGAACCGCTGTTTTAGAAGAACCCGAACTTGCGAGATTAGCAGTTGGCTTACCTAAAGATTTACAAGAATTTCGCATAGTTAAAATTGGAGATATCGATAAACAAGTAGACGGTGGAACCCACGTTAAAAGCCTAAAAGAAGTAGGCGAAATTGAAATTAGCAAGACTGTAAATAAAGGAAAAAATAATAGGAGATTATATTTCATACTCAAATAATTCAAAATTCTACCTTTATTGTGTTTACTAGACTGCTTTATTCTTCTCAGAATACCCATGAAAAGTTATAAAATCTTATTTTCTATTCATTTGAATAGTCATAATTCCATTACGATTCGGAACTTCCATGAATGTTCAATAATAAAAACTATAAATAGAAGTAAATCCTCTATTCTTATTGAGTATCCATAGGAAATAGATAGTACTTAAGGAGAGAAAGTCTCATCGAGGGTTGAAATCTTTAATCTGTATATAAAACTGAGGATTGAGTTTGGTTTGATTCTACTCAGACCAATCATCCTCCTATTCTATATATCTTTTTTTTCTTTTTACAATCTTGTATAAAATATCAAACTATTAAATCATAAAATTCTTTCATTATTGCACTTTGATTTACTTTTTTGTAAACACTTTTATATCCATCTAGCATATTATTTATTTATAATTTTTAAAAAACGAAATTCAAGGTATATAAATCATGGCAGAATTCTCAAAAGAAATGAAAATTGTGTTAATTATTAACATGATCGTCGCATTTGTCTATGGTATAATGTATGTGTTTCTTCCAGAAACAGTTTATTCTCTTAATGATGCGCCCTATTTTGACCCTCACTTTTGGCGTCTTTTTGGTGGAGCCTTAATTGCTATGGGAATTCCAGTTTTGCTTGGAATAATTAAGGGAGATTGGGATTATATCAAATTGTTTTTCCAGTATGCAATTATAGCGCTTACTATATTTGTCCTTGTCAATGTTACATCGATTATTTACGTAACTCGCTCAGCAACTAATCTCATCTTTCATTGGTTAGACACCATAGTAATGATAGTATTAATAGTCTTCAATACTTATTTCTATCTAAGAGAAGAAAAGAAATAGTTATCAAAATAATTCTTATTTTTTTTTTTAATTTATTTTATTTATAAGATTTAATAAAAAAAGATTCTAAGAAAATTATCCACCACTTCAATTGTTTGATCTTCCCTACCTGACTTAGGAAAAACCTTATTTAATAAATGAGTTTCAATTTCCATCACATCAAGACCGACTAGCTTATTATCTGATGTTTTTATTACGTTGTTAATAATTTTAGCAGCACTAATGATTGTTAATTGATCAAGTCCAAGAACATTTCTAAATCTAGCAGCAATAATTTCTTTTAAAGCACCAACATCTACATCAAAGGACAGATAAAAATTCGATTTCACTGTATCCTTTAGGATTTGCTTTAATCTAGCAAGCATTTGTGAAGTTTCTGCTTTGGGTATGAATTTAACACCGTTTATTTCCATTTTATCATAAAACTCAACAAATTCTACAATTCTTGGATCATTTAACGCTCGATATTTGTCATCTGGATAATCTTGACATCCAAAAATTATCAAATTTTCAGGTCTTATGATTTTAGCTTTTATCAAATTATTTAAAAACGAAGCACATGTGTAAGTATTTTTAATCTCAATACCTTCCATTTGTGAATAATGATATTCAGGTACTAAAGGATTTACTTCATTTGGATGATCATTTGTATATTTTGAGATATCGCTTGATATATTCGCTGGTAATCCGTCAAAATGAGCGTCAAAAATTAAGACTAATAGATTTTCAGGTCCATATTCTTTGGAAAGAGCAGTTAAAACTCCTCCCGTTAACGAGTGATCGACTCCAATCATTAAGGGAATGTCAGGTAATACATTAATGTTTATATATCTCTTAAGATTATCTGAAATTGGTTTTAATAAGCCATCATTTGTAAATCTTGAGAAATTAGATTGATTTATTAGATTGAAATCCTCGAGTTTGGGTTTAGGTGTTAGCCAAGAGTCAATAGGAAATTTACCAATCTTGAGGAATTTTTGCTCTGTTAAAATACTAGAATGCATAAGAAAAGCTTCATAGGGATCAATGAAATTTGATTTATTACCAAAATTTTGAGCTAATTGATTTAAGTATGTAAGTTTCATCTGAATACTAAGGGGGAAGTCACTCGCATCAAGTGCAGCACCAAATACTTTAATTTCTTTTCTCATTACTGAAGAGATTTCTATACGTGTTTCTATATATTTAAATAATAAGTTGGTTAAATAAAAATTAAATTCTCTTAAATTTGTATAAATATTGGAGTGAATTAGTATTATTTAATAGGTGAAATAAAAATGATTAATAGCGAAATAGTTAATGAATTAGGAAAAGTTGTTGGAGAAAAATATGTCTCAGATCAACCTGAAATAACATTTCTCTACCACTATGATTTTATCACGGCTGAACCAGAAGGAATATGTGATATTGTAATAATGCCAAATTCCGCGGAAGAAGTCCAAGAAATCGTTAAAATTGCAAATAATCACAAAATTCCAATAATACCTTGGGTTTCGGGGATCAACTTTGGTTCTACTGCTACACCAATAAAGGGAGGGATCGTTGTTGACCTGAGGCGGCTGAATCGAATAATTGAAGTGAATGAAGATGATATGTATGCTTTAGTCGAAGGTGGAACAACATGGGCCGATTTACAAGGATACATT
>DAOUUT010000091.1 GCA_030668025.1 Promethearchaeota archaeon | reverse complement strand
ATTCTGCCATCCGAATTTTTACTTGTCTTTCCATTGGAGCCTTCATTACGTTATATATCGCGTAGACGTAAAATTCCATATCCTTTAAGTTGAGCTCCATAGCGGCGGTCTTAGCTATATTGTGAGTTGCTTGATGATCTGAATGGTTATTATTATCGCTCGGCAAAACAATTCTGTCAGCATCTTTTATAATTTCCTTAGAGAGCTCTATGCCTTTAGGTACTTGATTGATTGCATCTTGATCGTGAATTTTAAAAAGATAAACATTACTATTGGGAAAACCAAAAGCTTTAGCTACTTCTTCGGCTTCACTTAACCCTATCTTTCCAATTTCGTCTTCGCTCAGATTAATATAATCTTTCGCTTCTTCTTCTAGCAATTGATCGTGTTTTTTACCCCATGTAATTAAAACTCGATTGTCTGTAACATATACTATATGGACATCATGGCCCTCTTCCATCCATTTTAAAATACTTCCACCGCATCCATAAATCTCATCGTCGGGGTGGGGCGCAAATACAACAATTTTCATCCTTATTGTCCTTGAAATTATTTTGATAATTCTTTATATTTTATATTTTGAACAATATTTAATTTTAATTATTCCGCCCTTATTTGCCCACATTGTTGTTAAAAAGAGTTAAGAGCCTAATCGCAATAAATATATATGGATATCGTATAAATTTCAATTAATATCTAAAATATATTTCGCTTTAAAATTATCTCAATTTTTTAATATCTCATAAATTATTTACATAAATTTTATTAATTCGTTTGATGAAATCTATATTGTAGTTTAAAAATTGAATAATAATAAGTTATTTTTATTAAAGGTTTGATTCCAAAAATGAATGACCTAGTGTTTTTAAGTTTAATAATTTTTATTTGTGTAAGAGCAATAGGATTAGGAATTTCAATTGATTTTCTAAACGGTACAAAAGCAGAAAAATTTAAGTTTCTCACTTTGGGATGGTTTTTTTGGTTATTAGGCGCATTAGCACCCATCTTTTCAAATATAGTTGAAAACCTTTACCTGAAAGAGGTTTTACTTGTTCTTAATGTATTTTTTGCTACTTTAGGAACAATTTTTTATTTTTGGGGGTTTTTAAAATATTTTATGACAGTTTCATTTAAAAAAATGGCATCGTTAATTATAATTTTCATTATTAGTACTGTTCTTCTTTTCTTAATCACGGATTATACAGTAACAATTACCTTCTGTGCTCTGTTTATGAACTTAATATTATTTAGTACTTTTGTAATTCCACCAATAAAGAAAAAAAGTTTTAAGAAATTTATGGGAAGAAGCATTATTTGGTATTATACTTCAGTTCTATTCTTATCCGTATTCTTTCCAGTTTCAATATTAATTGCTTTACAAGGATATGGGTATGGGCTATATAATGTAGACGATCCCGTACTAATAATGTTCAACTATATTCCCATTATTGTGACAAGTATTTTATTTATTATCTTACTTGTTCATTTAGAATATACTACATCATCTCGCAAACAATTAGAGTTGAAAGATAACTACTCTCACGATTTAGAAAACATATTGCAAGCTATCTCCAGTGCTTTTGAACTAATTGAAATGGAAAGTAGCTCTGAATCAGAAATATCTGAACTAGGAGAATTATTGAAAGATAAATTGGATGAGGCTGCTAAACAGATTAGAGAAATCCAGGAGCTATAAAATCGTTAATTCTTTCTTTAAAAACCTAAAATTTAAAGTTTTTAATATCTTTTTTTTCTATTCCTATTTGCTCGTGATTCTTCAAATCTTTCGATAGCTTTTTCCCGCCAAACCGTATTCCACTTTTTGAACCCAGATTTAACGTATTTTTCTCGTTTAAAGAAATCGTAAGAAACCCAATTAAAAAGAACAAAATAACGTTTTGCACCGCTTTCACTAGTCAATTTTTTTGATCGAACCCCTAGATCGTTTCTCAAATGTTCGACTAGTCTATCTTCTACAGCATCTTGTAACATTCCTTCAATTATGGCAGCTTCATACTTTATTCCGACATCGTTAAAGTACCCCCTTACTTGATCGAAGATGTTACCACGACATAATAGCACTTTTTCAGTTTTCTTATCAAATTTTAATTCTTTCAATCCTTCCTTGACTAAATCAACGGTCATCTTATAAGGCTCTTTATTTTTCCAATTATCTCCTTTGAATAGTTCCACGGAAAGTGATTTGAATAGCATTTCGCCCGTTTCTTGCCTTAAGAAACCAATAAATGCGTCTCCTACTAAGTCCCCAGTTCCACTATCGTCTATTTCGATTGTCAATTGCTTTTTTGTTTTAAATCTTGTGTTCAAAACTTTTTATAAAAATTGCTGATTATATTATGATATTAAGAATAATTTAAAATACCTTTGAACGATAAAGGATTGTCTAAATAAATAAAATCAAATCAATCTTGCTATTAATCGAAAAAAAATGGAAGTAGAAATTTTAGTAATTGGAAACGAAATCCTTATTGGAAAGACCCAAGATACTAATTCAAGTTGGATGGCTAAAAGAGTAACGAAATATGGGCATAGGATAAAAAGAATAACTGCTATAGAAGATAATATTGAGGTTATTTCAAATACTTTACAAACTATTTTAAAACGCAAACCAGATATGATAATTACTTCGGGAGGGATTGGTCCTACATTTGACGATATGACTTTAGCAGGGATAGCAAAGGGTTTAAATCGAGAAATAGAGCTAAATGAACACGCTTATAATTCTATTAAGAAGGCGTATGAACACGCTTACGAAAGAGGAATTTTGAAACTTGAAGGCATGACAAAAGAAAGAGAAAAAATGGCACATCTTCCTCAAGGATCGACACCACTACCAAATATAAGAGGGATCGCGCCGGGTGTGAAAATTAAAGAAGGTGAAACGGCAATTTTCGTACTACCCGGTGTTCCTGCTGAAATGAAAGCGATTTTTCTTAAAATTATTAAACCAATATTAAAAGAAAAAAGAGGCCAATTCGTAGAAAAGGGTTTCATATTTATGGGTATTGGTGAATCTCAGATAGCTCCTTATGTTATTAAACTTGAAGAGAAGTATCCTCAGTTGTGGATTAAAACACACCCAAGGATCGGACTTTCAGTTGAAGTAGAAGTATCAATAACCTGTTTTAATGTTGAAAATGGAGAAGAAATGGCTGAAAAAGCTTTGAAAGAAATAAAGGATGTTATAATAAATTTAAATGGTGAAATTAAGGAATAAATTATTTTAGATGCCACCTTACGGGTGGAAACTCAATAAGCTCTCACTATCCAAGTGTTTTTTGCTTATATCAAAGACATCTCTATTACTTAATAATCTCAATATTTTCTGCATTATCAGCAATTCTAACTAAGCCTGGTTCAATATTATCAATTGTACTTACAATCCAATTCTCTATACCATTACTGATAAGAGCATTTGAAAATTCTTCAACCTTTTTAGGATCTATAGCGATCAACATACCTCCAGCAGTCTCATGACAGCTACAATCATTAAAAGCGTATCCTAACTCGTTTGAAAGTTCCTTTGAAAATCTTATTGATGGAATGGTTTCAATGATTGCAGATAAGGTAGAATTCTGCAGCATCTCTTTTATATGACCACTTAGCCCAAAACCCGTTACATCTGTAAGTGCATGAACGAATGAAAAATCTTGATAAGAATGAATAGTTTTTACTACATTCTGATTTGGTGTTGTCATTAATTCTATGGCATAATCAATTGATTTTTGAAGTTCATTTTTTGAATATTGTTCTAACATTTCAGGCATATCTTTAAGAATCCTATAAGCTGCCATAGTCGCTTGTAGGCCAATTGGTTTAGTTAGAATCAATTTATCTCCTTCTTTAACTCCTTGTTTTAGAATTATTGAGTCTTTGTGAGCAAAACCCGAAGCTTCTCCTCCAATCATAGGCCATTCGCTATATATAGTATGACCACCTACTATTTGCGAATTAATTTTTTCTTCCATAAAATATTTAATTCCTTTTAATATTCCTTCAGCTACTTCCATTGGAGTATTTTTATTAATCCCTAAAAATACTAGCATTCCAGAAATATGTGGAACATTCATCGCAAATATATCACTGGTCACATTAGATGCAGCAATTTGACCCATAACTTCTGGTTCATCGACAATAGGTGTAAAAACATCAATATTTTTGACCATAACTAAATCACTATTTGGGACTGGAATGATTGCAGCATCTTCAATATCTCCTTGTAATCCCGCTCTCACTAGTAGTTCCTCTAGGCTATTTGAACCAAGCTTACAACTTCATCCGTGAATCTTAACCTGTGCAGTAAGTCTATATACTTCCTTTTTCTCCATTTTTCACCTCACATCTTATTTTATTTTAAATTTTGTTAACTAAATATTACTTAATAAAGGTATCAAGAATAGTTAACTGTAAAAATCATTCTTATTTATTATTATTATCGATTCTATTTATCGATTTCTTCGATAAGCATTTATTCTCAATTTTAAAACAAATGTTATACCCATGTTATAAGGACTTTAATAAAAAAGTTGGTTTTCAAGGTAACTAAAAACTACTTAATTAATTTTATTGTATGCTTATTTTCCGGTTAAAACAAAAAAAAATTGAAGAGTTTTTCAGGCAAAATGTAAATTCTTTAGGGTTTTCAAGGCGTCTTTTTAGATTGTACTTAAAAGAATGGAAGCGAAAAAATCTAAGTGATATTAAAGAATTAGAAAATTAATTATAAATTGTAAAAACAGTAAAGATTTTCGATGCCGTCTTGCGATGGAACTCTCAATAAGCCCTCACATATAGTGTTTTAGCTTATTTCATTGACATCGTTAAATTTTAGTTATTTCGATATGTTCAACATTTTTCGAAATTTGAACAAGTCGAGGTTCATTAATGTTATCGATTGTTCCTACAATCCAATTAGATACATGATATTCATTAGCAAGCCTCTTGGAGAATTCTTCAGCGTAATTGTGATCAACAGAAAGGAGCATACCCCCGGCAGTCTCAGGCATTTCGCATTCATCGAATTTGTATCCAAAATCGTACGATAGTTCTTTCGCTAGTTTAAATATCGGGACTTTCTTAATATTAGCAGAAAGGTTAGAGCCTTGGAGCATCTCCCTTAAATGACCTGAAAGTCCAAAACCGGAAACATCTGTCATTGAATGTACGAAAGATACATCTTGATAAGAATGGATGGTTTTTACAACGTTTTGTAGCGGCATGGTCATAAATTCTACAGCCAAATCGATTGATTTATCGATTTTGGCATTGGAGTATGTTTCTAAGAGGTCTGGTCTGTTTTTTTGTAAGCGATATGCAGCCATAATTGCTTGATTTCCCACAGGTTTAGTCAGTATTAATTTATCGCCTTCTTCTACGTAGTTTTTTTTAATCAATTTGTTCTTATTGACGAATCCTGAAGCTTCACCGCCTATTAAAGGCCATTCTGAATAGATTGTGTGCCCTCCAAGTACTTTCGAGTGTATTTTATTTTCTATGAAATTTCTAATACCTTTCAATATTCCTTCTGCGATGTGCATAGGCATATTTTTTTTTAATCCAAGAAAGACTAACATTCCTGAGACATCAAGAACATTTAGCGCGAATACATCGTTAGTTACGTTTGCAGCAGCGATCTCACCCATTATATCGGGTTCATCGATAATCGGTGTAAAGATGTCAATGTTTTTTACCAATACTAAATCGGTGTTTGGTATGGGAATTACAGCAGAATCTTCGATATCTCCTTTCAAGCCAGCGCCATTCAACAATTCGTCTAATTTTTTAGAATCAAGTTTACAGTTTCATCCGAATAATTTTGTTTGCAGTGTCAATCGATAACTCTCTTCTTCTTGTAGCATTCACCTCACGATTTTTTAAATTTATTATAGACCTTATTAATTGTGAATTTAAAAGACTATCTGATTATATTAATATTTTCGTAATAAATTATTTATTATTTCGATATAAAAAAGCGATTTTTTAAGTATCTACAAAAAAAACAAATATATTATTAGGGAAGTAAAAGATCCATCTTCTTAGTTATTCTACGCGTAATGTCGAAAGGGTCTTTATAATAAATATTAAGGTTAACTTCGTCAACTGTGGGGTCTGTTAAGTTTTTTTCAATATTTCGTTCGATTCTTAAGACATAATTGAACTTAAACACATTTCCAGGTTTTAACTCGTTAATATATAGATATTTTGGGAAGCTTTCTTTTCTCAAAAAGGTTAGGTAAACAGGAGTTTTAAGAGAAATTTGTAATTCCGAAAACATTAGATTGGTTGGATTGTTCAATTTAAAATTAAAATAAATCTTATTTCCGATCGTCTTTATGCTCTTGAAGAAAAGAATATCCTTCGGTTCAATAATAATATCCTCTATCCTTGGCGAATAAAGGCTGTCCTTAATTATTCTCGCATTGAGTTTATTTTTGTTTACGAACTTTACAAGTTTTTCTTTCAATAGATCGATATCTAAATCTATAAAAGAGGAAAGACTCTCCATTTTAATAGGATTCATAACATCGAGATAATATTTTATTTGGTCTAAGATAAGATTATCGTTACTCTTTTGTGTAAAGATTTTTAATTTATTGATAAGCATTTCCTTAAAGGATACAAATTTTGTAATAGAGGGCCTTACATATAGGTTAAAAACATCGTTATCTTCAGTTAGTTTTCCTATAATGTTGTCTATTTGATTTTCATAATCCTCGATAAAATTTTGAATTTGGTTAGTATTCATTTCTATTAGCTTTCTTGCGTCCGAGAATTCACTCCTTTTTAGCAAGAGACCTAATTTTGATTCTATATTAACGAAATTATCGTTAAATCGTTTAAGACCTTCAATTCCTTGCGTGATTACTGATTGTATATGACCTTGGAATAATATTGAAGATAACATGTTAAGTTTTTGATCTTTAATGTTGCCATTAGAGCGTTGAATTTCGAGTACGATTCTATCTTTTATTAATTTGATTTTTCTATCTAAATCGCTCAAATATTCTTGAAGTTCAATCTTGACAGCAACCCAATTTTTTAACATACCCTTAAAAACTTCATTAAACTCTACATTATGCACTAAAATTTCACGAATATCGTCATCAAGTTTGAATAGATAATTTCTAAGTTGTGTAATTTGTTCGAATCTTTCTTCGATTTCGTCATCGTGAAAATTCTCTAATATCAATTCGTCAAAGCTTTCGGGAAGTTTATAATCCTTTAGCAAGTCATATTGAACTTTTAAAACTTTAATACGGGCCTCTAAAAGTTTAACTTTTGATTTTAGGCTATTGGTAAATTCTGCTTTTTTTTCTTCAAAAATCTCGGAAATGAATCCTTTGATAATGCTGAGTTCATCAATAATGGTAATTTTAGTTTCTTCCCAATCCTCTATTAAATTAAACGCTAATCTCTTGTATTCGAATTTGTTTAGTCTCTTATTAAATTTCTTTATTTTTTTTAAAATTTTGCGGTATATCTTACCTAATTCTATTTCAGTCTCTTGAAATTTGAATTCTTTTATGTATGAATTCATTTTTTCTCTAAATTGAGCCGGAATTTTTTGGAATTCGTTAATTTTTTTATGAAATATTTCTAAATCTTCGTTAACATTATGAATTGTTTTATCAATTTCTTCAAATTTTGATTTGATAATTTTTATTGTATAAATGATTTCTTCGTTCACATCTGGATCGCTTTCAGTTTTTAAAACTTTTTCCAATTCTATAAAAATCCAGACTGCAACTTTTTGACTTTCTAATATAAAGCTTATGTTCCTCAAAAGAATAATGGTTTTTTTTCTTTGGCGCCAATATTTAGATTCTAATTGGTATAAAATTTTTGCAATTTCGTTCTCAATTTCTACTTGATACTCTTCATAGAGGCGTTTAAAAACGAGAGCAACCGCGTTTCTGACGTTTTCAGAGGGATTTTCAAACTCTTCAAAGATGTAATTAAAAACTTCCATGATATTATTTTGACATAAGTGATACAGCGCATTAATGATTACATTTCTAAATTCGGGGTCGCCTGTATATAATGCTGTTTTTAAACTCGCCCAAATTTGATCGAAATTATTCTCCGCAATGTTTACTAAAGAATCTATTACTCTAAGTTGGATACGGTAGTTCTTTTCTTTTAAAAGGTCAATCAATTTTGGTATTATTGGAATTATTTCTGACGATTTTTCTTTTCCTATTTCTCCGATTAGCCAAATAATAAGTTCTTTTACGCGAGTTTTTTCGTTGTAAAGAAGGTTTAATAGAACATACATAATATTTTCCTTAGATAGAAAATAGGTACCAAGGATTTTCAAAAGTTCTGCGGAGGATCTCGCAACATCATCGTCTTCGTCTCTTAAATTAACAATTACGATAGAAAGTAACGGCTCTAATTCTCGTATTTTAGTATAGTCTTGATTTAGAATTTTCTTAAGGGTCTTGATAACTTGAAGTTTAACCTCCCAGTCATTATCTATCAATTTCTCTGTAAATTCTTCAATAATGTCTCGTAACTTTTCTCTATCAATGTGTAAAGAAAGAATTAAATTTCCTATAATCTTTACAGTTAATCGCCTAATAGAGGGTTCTTGATCAAAAAGGCGTGACCTTATCTTATTTATTAGCTCAATTAGTAAATTTGGACGATACATTGAAATTTGATAAAGAATTTCCAAAGAAACTAATCTAATCCAAGAGTTAATATCATTTATTGTATTTGCTAAGTTTCTTACAGTTCTTAAAGAAATTGCTGGTGATTTATCACAGATTTTATTTAATAAAGTTAAACTATCGTATAGGAGTTCTTTATTTGAGTTCTCTGGATTTTCAATAATTTCAAAAAGTTCTTCAGCGGCTTTTTCATAACTTCCGCTTAAAATTAATCCTTCAACTTTTATTGCGTCTAATGTCAGAATAGTCAATAGCCTTGTATCTTTTAATTCTAATATTGAGCTAATTACTCTTTTGATGTTAATCTTTAAAAATGTTTTTCAACAATAACATAAAATTATATCATTTTATAATTAATCAGAAAAGAAACAAAAAAAATTGTATTATGATAACTAAAAAAATATTGATATTGAAATTTATTCAAATAATTCAATTATAGCAGTACCTGGAGTGGCAATTCTCTCACGATATGTAAGAATGCCCTCTGGAACATCCTTTGTTTTGACTAATCCTTTCTCAATATCTTTTTCAGAAATATACCCTCTCTCACCAGCTTCAAATTGCTCTATAATATTACCTTCTTTATCTTTAATATCAACATCTGTTATTGTACTTTGCTTAACATCGAAATAAACGCTCTTCCCTTCAATTTTTGTAATGTTAGCTTCAGTGATAAGTAAATCTCCACACCTTACCATAGATCTCATTGACACATCTGTTTCAACGATTTTTCCATATTTTCCATGATCTAGAAAATCTTCAAATAATTTTGTAATGAATCCAAAACTAAATAACCCATGAGCTATAATGCCTTTAAGTCCCGCCTTCTCAGCTACAACATCATTGGTGTGTATTGGGTTGGTATCTCCCGACGCTTTCGCATATTTTTTTAACAAATCTCGGGTAATTCCATTAAATTTATTTTTAATAACTTTTCCAACTTTAACATCTGAAATTTTTACCATTTTTTTTTACCTCCATTTTTTTTCTGCGGCATTAGTAGCCCCCCGGCCGCACTGCAACGATAACAGTAGGTTTGCAAACTAATTCGCTATTTTGATTTTCTACGGAGACGAACAATTCAGCAAATAAGACCATGTTTTTCTCTACAACCCAAACTTTACCCCATTTTGCAGTTATTTTAAGTTTATCTCCTGGTTTAACATCTACGCACCCTTCCCAGACATATTTCTGACCCCCATGTAATAGTTTTCCTACATTTAACATAAAAGGTCGTTCTATGCCATCTTGTACCAATTTCATTCCTAAAAGTAATTTATATAATGCCTTGATTGTGAAATTGTTAGCAAAAGCGTGACACGCAATTATTCCTTCCTCTTCGGGTCCAACATATTTTGGATCGGTGATACCATATACTTTAGCAAATCCGACTAATGTTTTATATCTTACATTTACTGTTGCCGATCCTTGAACTTCTTTTCCAGCAAGATTTTTAACCAAGAAATCTGCATTTTTCTTAACTTCTTCTGGTTCCAATTTGACTTCACTTTTGTTTTTTACTTTTAAAATTATTAATTATATATATTTTAATTATTCTCATTTTAATTAAAACTTTAATTTATATCCAATTTTCTTCTTAAACCTTATTATTTTAGACTAAAATATAATTAAGAAAAGTTAATTTTGGTATGAACTTGGTTTTCCAATTCAATATTTTTAAAGTAATTGATTATGCGTGAATTTTGTAAGGTGCCGTTTAATAAAATACAGCTAATTTTGTATTTATCTAATAAAGTTAACAAATAGGAATCAATTGGTTTTGATTTTTTTAAATTAACTTGATTTAATCCGATTTCAGCCAAACCCCCGCTTTTTTTTAAGTCTCTATATTGGATTGTGGAGATTTCTTTAATCACTTCATTATTCTTGTTATAAATTCCCTCTATATCCTTAATGAAATAACATTCGTTAAGATTCAATTTATTAGCAATATAGATTGCTATTGAGTCAGAAGTAACGTCCCAGCTATGTGGTAATTCGTCATTTTTCCTGAGATAATTAAAAGGTAAAAAGATGCAAAAAATTCTTTTAGCGCTTTGTATTTTCTTGAAATCATCGATACATTCAAAATCTGGAAATTTCCTATTCAAATCTTTTCCGTTATAATCCATAGAAAAGATGGCCATCCAATGGGCAAGGTCATCTCCAAGTACTAAATTTTTGTCAATACTTCTAATAAAATTAGCGTACGATCCGCCCCCAGGGATTATTATTATTTTCTGAAGGGTATTATCCTCATACAATTTTTTAAGCTGAGATATTGTACATTCGAGGTTTTTGCTATTTTCTAAAATTTTTCCACCTATTTTAAAAACTGCGTTATTATGTAGCATTATTGACCCCAGATATTACAATTGAAAATAAAACGCTCCCGCAACAGCAAAAGCAGAAGAACTAATATGATCCGGAATATTAGTTATTTCTTCATAGCTTAAAATATTCCTATACCCTAATTTTTGTAGAACTTTTTTGATTAAAAATCCAGAAGATAATCCGGTAATAACAAATTTTGGCTCATTGTTAAATTCAGGCCTTCTAAGAGTTAAGTTTTTCATAAATTCTTGAATTTCGGTTATAATTATCCCCAGTTGTTCGTCATAAATATATTTCGCAATTGTATCTAATTCCGTTTTTGAAATCGTTTCTAAGTCCATACAAATCACCCTTGCTAATCGAGCGTAGCAATTATCTAACGTTTTTGAACGATTATCTGCAGTATCGTTAAGATATTCTTCGTCAGAGATATTGTTTAATATTCTATGAACATCCGAAACTAAAGCAAATTTTTCGAAAGAGATTCGGGCCATCTTTTCTTTATAGGGAACGATGTGAGTTATAGAAGGTATTGTCGCCCTTAAACCACCCGTATAAATCAATTCGTGATTTAATAATCTCTCAACATCGTTTTTTCCCTTAGCAACAGGCACAGAATTTAAAATAGGGATAATATCAATAGTAGTAGATCCCGCATCTATTAAAATACATTTTGAAACGAATTTACCTAAAAATAACGAAGTTGACACCCAATTCGCTGCCGCAATTGATACATATTGCTTTTTTGCTTGAGAAAAATTGATAAACTTACTATTATGGTTAATAAAGAACATTATTTCGGCATCAAAGACTTGTTCTAAGGCATCTAATATTGCAGAAATACCTTCACGTTTAGTTTGAAAAGCATCAGAAAGCTCGGCAGTAATAGTAATAGAGATAAAGTCTATTTCTTTTAAGGATACCTTGTTCTTTATAATTAAATTTTCTACGATTCTCTTGAGCATATTAGGAATTGCGTTTAAAGTCTTTTCCCAGAAAGGAAAATATTCTATAAATGAAAAGGATTTAAAAATTTCTGAGTTTTCAAATTTAACAAGAGCCGCTTTTGTATTCGCTCCACCAATATCGAGACCTAAAATGTATTTACATGCCATAATTACTGTATAGTCGTATTTTAGGTCGCCTTCTTTCTTCTTTTTCTAGTTTCTTGTACTTCAAGAAACATACCTAAAGTTTCTTCTGTATCAAAATAAGCGTAAACTTGTTTTCCTATTGATCCTGAATAAATCATTTCAATTCCGCGTTTTTCGAAATATTCAATATAAGAATCTATATCTTCAATAAAAAGACTGATGTGATGAAGACCTTCCTTGCCTTGATCTAAAAATTCTTTAAAGACTGATTCACCTTCGATAAGTTGAGTCAATTCAATTTGAATGTTAAATTGGCGACTTATAGCAATCTTTGTGTTTACTTTCGAGTCTTTTCCTCTATACTTAACAACTTGAGTTGTTTCGGGTATAATTGCAAATTTTGGCACATT
>DAOUUT010000192.1 GCA_030668025.1 Promethearchaeota archaeon | reverse complement strand
TTCAGCTTCACCATTTTTTATTGTGTCAGAAATATCTTCAATACTATTTTCAAACGTTCTAAGTTTCTTATCTATTAAATCTCTTGAATCTTTAGCCTTTGATAAATACTCTTTATCAATTTTTTCAACATCTTTTTCTGATTTGTCTTCTGTTTTTTCCGGTTCTTCTTTGATTTCGTCAGTCATACTAGATTTTTTAATTTATGATTTTTATTTTCATTTAATGAAAAGCAGATTAAGAAATTAAATTTAATATTTGCTTAAATATAGAAAATTGATTATTTTTTGTTCAAATAAATGTTGATATAAATAAATAATCATTTGCTACCTCAAACTTAACTTCTTTATAAAATATACTCAATTCATCTTTTTAAACTATTCTCTTCTAACTTTTTTTCGTGTTGTTAGTCTCAATTTCGAACAATAAATTTAAATATGAGTGTCTTTAGAAAGATAAATTTTTTCTGATTTTTTTCATCATTAAACTCAGAATATGTAGCCCCAATTATTATAAAAAACTTAACATATAGCATAAATTACGATAAAAGCAAAATGGGGGATTATTTAGCTAGATATTCAAATTATTTTCGGCAAATTTGAAAAAACTCATTTTTTTTTAGCCAGTATTGGAGAATTATTTGCTTTTATCTCCCAATTCTCAATTTTTTTTACAAAACTCAAGAGTTCACTCTTTTAAAAGCGTGGCAGAGCTAATTGAAGATATGACATCTAATTTTCCTTGATTAATTTTATCTTAATGTAAATGTTAAATGTTCTAGGACCAAATGTTACTAAGATGTAGAGGTTTTCACGTCCTCCAATTTCCAACCTTCCATCGACTATTGGTAATGTCAATTGTCGGCTTCCATAAGTGCTTGCCAATTCATGATCGTAGTGATTAAAATCCGCACGATTTTCGAGTGCCCTTACGGTATGCAGGAATGGAGTGCTATCTCTGGAAGAAATTTCAGCAAACATGTAATGTAAATCAAGATAATTTCCATATTCATGTTCATTAATAATTAAACTAGTGGTAGTATGGTAAGATCTAATGAAGAAATCTCCGCTTTTTAAATCTGGATTTTCCTCTAAACTTCTTTTAAAAATTTCTTTTATAATATCAGTTAAAAACAATAATTGAGTTATCGCATAACTTCTCAATTTTAATTTATATTCAATAATCAATTCATTATTGTTTTCAATCCTGTTAATTTGATTGATTTCTTTAATTGGTTTAAATAAATTAGGATCAATTTCACTTTTATAACTAATAAGATTTAATCTGTTTACATTTCTAAAAGCCCATGTTCTTAATATATTCTTTTGAGAAAAATTTAAAACTTCAGTAGCTTCTAATAATCCTCTTTTCATTTGAGCTATTTCCAAGGTTGGAGTTGCGCTTCCTATCGTAATTCTATGCCAGGTGTTTTGAATAAAACTTTTAAGCGAAAAAATTTGTTTAAAACAACTAGTTGGTGTCATACCTCCAAAACATCGTGGTTCGATTTCAATCCATAAGTTATTGTATAGTTTTAAAAGTTGATAGTATAACATAAAATCTCCAGAAAAATCTAGCCCACTCAAAATAATAATAATATCAGAATTATTTGATAAAAACGACTTTATTTTGTCATATGTAGTGTATTCTGGATGATTTCCTTGAAAATTCATATTACCAATATCAATTTTTACGAAATAATCCTTTTTTTTGCAATATTTGATTAAGGCGTTTAAGTTTTGATTATTTGGGTTATTAATATCTAATTTAATAAAAGAAGGATAAATAACTACACCGACAACTGGAATTTGATTTTCGATAGTTTTTATCTCTGAAAGCACATCACTGCTAAGATCAAAAGATAATATTGCTTTAAATAAATCTGGTTCTTTTTTCACTACTGAAATTACATCTTCATTAGTAATACCGTAAGATCTTCGTAAATTCATAGCTTGAACTAATCCATATGTTATACCTGAGCTAAAAAGCTCTACTTTTTCGTCTTCTAAACTAATTTGTCTGTGATAGAAGTAATGGTTCCCATCCTTACTCTTAAGTTCTAATAGGTTTTTTAAAGCGTCTGAACGCCCGATATCACTAAAAATTGGCCAAATTAAGGAGTCTATTTGACCGTAGATAAATGCATTTGCGTATCTTGCTCCAAAAATAGAACTAAAATCCGGTTGGTATAATCTTTCCATTTTAAAATCCTTTCTTTAATAGTCGATGTATTATTATTAAATTCTGTAAATATATAATTTTAATATAGGAAATCTAATAATAATTATAGGTTATTTTCACATAATATTTTACGACTAAACTATGATTGATCTACGACTTGGAAATTATCCATTTATTATTAAACCAAATTTAGGAAATCCAATTTTATTGAATTTAAGAGATTACAAAAACCGAGACCAAGTTCCATTTAAGAATTTGTCGTTCGAAGCTCTAATAATAGCATCTCCATCTCATTCAACTAAAAAAATTTTAGAAAACTTCCATTTGAACATCTTTATCCAGCCAATTTTAAAAGATAACGGCGATTTTTCGGAAAGACGAGGAGATCTAATAGCTTTACATATGGTTGAAATCGAAATAATTAAAAAGTTAGATTTTAGAGATCAGCCCGTTTTAGAGGAGTTAAATTGCGTAGTATGGGATATTAATAATTGCGTTCTTCAATTAGACGATGTTTTTGGAGAAAGAAGCCAACTTTACAGAGTAAGGTTTCAAATACAAGATATTAAAATTATTGAAAATTTGTTAAAAGCCTCTAAAAGAGATTGTTTATTATTTGATATTGTTCATGACGTCCCCAACCAGAGCGAAAATAAGGTAAATTACCATAGTATTGCTATTTACGATAAAGATTGGAAAGATTTTAGCTTTATTCACGCGACAGATCTTCATATTGCTAGGAGAAATGACTTCATTTTAAATCATCTAAAGCAAAATGTAAAAGCTAAGGTAAAAAACTGTGGTGATAACGAAAAAAAAATATCAAAAATAAACAAATTTATTCTAACGCGAGATTTTGAACTCAAGGAAGATTTCCAAGAAGATAGATACGAGGAATTAAGAACAGCAAAATATAATTTTAATTATAATCTGAGAAAATTAATTAATTTTGCCAATGATAAAGTTTCGCAAAAAAATTTAGATTTAATTCTAATAACGGGTGATATAATAGATTATCTTAATATCGGGAGAGGAAATTTTCATTACAAGAATAATTTTCATGTTTTTATTGATATAATACTTGGATTGAATAAAGGTTTAAAAGATCCTCCTTATTTAGGAAACGATGAGGAGTTATTTAATAAACATGAAATTATGGTCCCCATTTTTACTACTGTTGGAAATCACGACTATCGTAAATCGCACTACGGCATAAAATTTGGCCAGATTCATAAAATATTTGGTATGACTCACTCAGATGTGAAAGGATATTCCGACATCAAATTTTTTAATTACTTTAGTGCCCTTCGATCTAAAGATAAATTTTTAAAAGATTATTTTAGGTATATAAACCCTAATGTTAATTTTAAGCTTAAAATAGGAGATCAATATAATTTCATATTTCTTGACACCGGTCAGGACTCAATCGCAGATATGCATGACCTATTAAAAGGTGGACCAAGTACCAAGGGAATTAAAGAATATCAAGTTGACTTATTACGGGCATATATAAGATTAGCTCATAATGAGAAAATTATTGTTGTCATGCATACACCTCCAGTTTCTCCCAATCTTAGTTTTCTTAAAAAGAGAAAATATAGAAAAAAATTAAAGATTAAAGGCAGACCGCTAAGTTGGTCAGATTTTTACGAAAATAATTTAAGAAAATACAATGATACTGGAAGGTTAGATACTGTTTTAAATCTAAAATATCAAACAATAATGTATAATTGGGCTACACTTTTGAGAATTTTTACGGGATCAGATAAGATCATTCGGAGAAAAGTAGATTTCGTTATGTGTGGGCACACACATACTTTAAAAGAGTATCGGTTAAAAGAAGCAAAAGAAACCGATCGAATAAATTTTGGTTTTTGGTTTTTCCCAATTTATATCGAAATACCTTGTGAAATTTACACTTCCCGGTATCGAGATAAATTTAAAGAAATTAACGATCCTTTTGAACTAAAGGCTTGGTTTGACGTAAATAAACCCTTCGTATTTCAAACCCAAGCACTCGGCCCGCTTTCAGCAAAGCTCAAATTTAAGCCACCCGGATTCAGATATTATGTTATTAAAAATAATCAAATGGTTAGCGCGAAGGTCTTTTCATTACATTTAAAATGATTTTAAGCACTTTCCATTAATTTCAATACTTCTTCATATGTATTATTAGTCATTGGTCCAAAACATTTCACTTTTAAGGCACCAACAGCGTTAGCGAATTTACCTATCTTCTTTAAATTCCACCCTGCTAAATATCCAACTATAAAGGCACCATCAAATGAATCTCCTGCTCCAGTAGGATCAATTTCTTCTACTTCAAAACCTAATATTTTTATTTCATTCTTTTCTTCTGAAGAATATATGGTGCAACCATCTTTTCCTTGTTTTAGGACTACTAATTTGGGTCCCATTTCGAGCAATTTTTTACAAGCTTTTTCAACACCTTTAATACCAGCTAGCATTTCTGCTTCTTCACCACTTGGTAGTAATATAGTCGTATTCTCAAGGACAGGTTTAGAGATAGTAATAATTGTCTTAATTTCAAGCATTTCGGGTCGTAGATTTGGATCAAATGAGATAACTACTTTTGGATTCTGATTTTTAGCTATTTCAATCGCTTTATAGCAAGCTTTTCTTGATGATTCACTTATAGAAAGAGCACTACCCATAATATGAAGAGATTTTATATTTGAAAAGTATTCCTCATCAATATCATCTGGAAAAATTTGTCCTGCCGCTCCAGCAGCAAAAATAAATTTTCGAGTGCCATCTGAATTATATTGATTAAAAGCTATTCCTGTAGTTCTTGAATTATCAATCCGTACTTTAGAAATATCAACCCCATCAGATTTCAATTTTTTAAGAACTCCTTCTCCAAATTCATCATTTCCAACAACCCCAATAAAACCTGTAGATAAATTTAATGATTTAGACATTCGAGTAGCCGAGTCTATAAAAATAGCAGGAGCTCCACTTGGAAATGGCCCCTTATAAGAAGCTCCAATTATTCCATGAGGAGTATCTTTTTCGGATCTCATAATTTCAACTAATATTTCTCCCAAACAAATGATATTAGGACTCATTTTCATCAATTTCTATTTATACCATTAAAATACATTAATTTATCAGAGTAAGTAATAGAATTTAATATTTTAGAAGCTATAACTTATTTTTTACCTTGCTCTATTTTAGTAGAATCAAGTTCTTTGCGGAGTAAGAACAAAGATAAAATTCCTATTAAAGGTCCAAAAAGATTATTTAATACTTTTCATGATATTTTCATAATAATAATAAGAATATAAATTAAATAATAGGGAAAAACAGTGGGTTTAAAGACTAATATTACAGAAATGTTTGGGATTAAATATCCCATTATAGCCGCTCCAATGGGTCCGTTTTATACTACAGACTTAACTGTGGCAGTTTCAGAAGCGGGAGGTTTAGGAGTATTAAGTCATACCAATTTATTTGGAAAAAGTAGTTTATCTGAAATGAAGAAAAATATGGAATATGTCGTTGAGCATACTGATAAACCTTTTGGTTTTAACATAAGAACTTCAAGAATGCAGATTGATGCACCAGGGCTCTGTCGGGCAATTCCTAGATTCATTCGAGATAAACCTAAATTAAGAGAGCAATGTCTTTACGTAATCACTAGCGCTGGAACGCCTAGAATGATTCAAAATAAAGCGTTTAAGAAGCTTAAAGATGGTGGGTCAAATATTAAGCATTTTCACGTGGCACCTGCGTTATGGTTAGCTGATAAATGCGTTGCTGCAGGATGCGATGGTATGGCTGTTACAGGTTGGGAAGGAGGCGGGCATCAATCGTATGAGAAAATAAGCTCTTTAGTACTTCTTCAGCAAGTTAAACAAAAGCATCCTGATTTTCCATTGATAGCTTGTGGGGGCTTTGCTACGGGAGAGGGTGTAGCAGCAGCATTAACCCTAGGGGCTGGAGGAGTTGCTATGGGTTCTAGATTTATTGCCTCAAAAGAGAGTGAATTTCACGAAAACTATAAAAATATCGTACCTTCTGCCAAAGCAAACGATACAACATGGGTTACTGGCGTTTTAGGTCCGATAAGGCTTTGGAAAAATAATTATTCGATGCACCATGGTGTTGTTTCAAGTAAAGAAGAAAAAATGGCGCTCGAAGCTGAACTTACCCCACAAAAGGCTTTAGAAGATCAAAAACATTACGAAATGACTTATGAAGGAAATATAAATGATGGTGCAGTTTTATTAGGCCAAAGCATTGGTATTATTCGCTCTATTGAAAGCGTTAAAGATATCATGGAGAACATCATAAAGAACACTGAAAAATCTTTGATCAAAGCTTCAAAAATAGTAATTTAAATTTTTAATAAAAGAAATTTTTTTTATTTTATTACCAAATTTTTTTTTAAGACGTCATTCCACATTATATAATAACTATTTATTAAAACTGAGTGTTAAAATGAAAGCAAGAAAAAAAATTGAACTGATTAATGAAATTTTAGATAGGTATGACGAGGGTACATGTTTCTACTGCGGACAAATTCTAAATGGTGATTTAGAGGCTGACGATTTTGACGATGGCTATTCTGACGATTGGTGTCCTGACTGTTGCAAAAATATTGATCCCGATGATAATTGGGAGGAAGTATGTTTAGATGCTATAGATAAAGTTATTCATGATAGCCCCTTTAAGCCTTAAACCTTATGTATTTACTTTACTTGTATTAAAATCTGATTGAAATGACCGATAATATGAAAGAAATTGGATCATACGATTATATAGAATTTTTTATGTCTCAGGCTGCACATGGTTCATTCGTGTAAATCTGGAATTATGGCCTCCCATCACTTATTTTTTGGTCAAATTTTAACTAAATACGCTTTAAACGAAATATCAAAATAATTAAACTTTTTAACATTTATTTCTCATCTCAGTTTCACATATACAGCGACTTGAACTTAAGATCTCTTCACCGCAAGGGCACTTTTTGGGATGTCCATACTTCTTACAAATTTTATTTATAGTTTCACACGAGAAAAGTAGATTTAACTTTTCGCTTTCTCTATGTGCAAGTTCTGGTTTTACCCCTA
>DAOUUT010000075.1 GCA_030668025.1 Promethearchaeota archaeon | reverse complement strand
TATTTGAAATTTAAATAATTAAAATATGGTTAAGATTTTAATAAATATGATTTTAATAAATTAAAATAATACGATAATTTATTCTCTAGCTAAATCTCTATAAAATTTTTTATTTATTTTAATAATATTTTCGATTATTTTTTTACGATTTTCTTCGGGTAAATCTTCTATTAAATTATCTAGATTAGCTTGAATATTTTTACTCAAATCTTTATAGATAAAGATAAGTAAAAAACTTGCTACTAAAGGAGAAATTATTACAATTAAAAATGATATGATGGTTAGATTAAATGGTAGTGAACCTTCAATTCCAGTGCCCGGTAAATAATATGAAAATCTTGAGAAAGTGTTATCAATAAATAAAGTAAAACTAATATTTAAGACATTTAGAAATATGAATGTGCTTAAGTTTACAATGCTTACAAAACTAAAACTCTTCAATTTTAAATGTGCGATTACTTTATCTGAATCGCTTTTAATTAAATTATTGTTTTGAGCTTGCGTACTGAGTTTATTATTTTTCAGCCGAATTACAATTTTGGAATAATTCCATACATCAGTTAGAATCCAATAAAACCCGAATGTGTAGAGAAAGATAAAAATTGCATTAAAAAATAGAGCGTAATATTGAATTAGCTGTGGATGATAATAAGATTCTGCTCCTATCCAAAATAATAAAATTAATTGGAATATTGCCGAGAAAAACAATCGATTAGCGTGCTTTTTTTCTAATCCTATGGGGTTATAAGTAATTTGGCTGCTATTTAAAGTGGTTCTCCATTTATTTGTATTAATTATTCTGAAAAATACCGAATACGCAAACGTGATAATTGGAAATAATAGTAGAAATAAATTATCCCACGATTGAGCAAGAATAAATAAATATAAAACAATAAAAATTATTATATCTCTAAGTAAAGTCTCATTAAGTAATTTTCTTAGAAGTAAATAATCTTCTTCAGAATTTTTTTCACTCATTTTTTAATAATAATTTAAGGTTAATAATAATTTTTTTTAAAAAACATGTATACTCTATGATATTATTAGTTCTAAATTATAGATTAACAATAATTATTCAAATACCCTTCGGTGTACAAAATAAATTACCTTGATTTCTTTCCATATGACCAATTTAGACGCGATCAAGAAGATATCACGAAAAAAATTGAAAAAGCTTCAATTGAAAAGAAAAATACTTTACTTGCTGCTCCAAATGGTACAGGTAAGACTATAATTGCTTTAAGTGCCTTATTGCCTTTATCAATACGAAATAATTTAAAAATTATTTATATGTGTCGTACTCATTCTCAGAATACAAGGATTATTAAAGAACTAACTAAAATTTCAAATTTTCTAAAAAAGAAATCATCCCAAATCCAAATAAACGGGCTTTCCATCAGGGGAAGGAACGAAATGTGCCTTAACGAAACACTGTTATCGTTAAAGCTTAAACCTAAAGAATCGATGTCCGTGTGTGGAGACTTAAGAAAAAATAAAAATTGTAGATATTTTCTTAATTTAATCAAAAAAAGAAATGAATACGATAACCCTATCGATATTGCTCCTGATTTATTAAGTAAACCGGTTGATGCCGAAGAATTAATTAACTTGTGTAAAGAAAAAAAATTATGTCCTTATTTTTTGAGCAAATTTCTTCTTAAAGAAATGAGGATAATTACATGCAATTACCAGTGGATTTTCAATCCTTTTATACGCGAAAATTTTTTACAATTTATAGATGAAGAGCTTAATAATTGCATTTTAGTGCTTGATGAATGTCATAATGTAATTGATATGGCAACAGAAATTAATTCCGATAGAATAACGCCGTACTCACTAAGAATATGTCTAAAGGACTTAGAAATTTTCAGGTCACCAAGTATTATGCAGAGGTTTGTAAAAGTCCTATTAAGCCATTTAGAAAAGAAGAAAAAGAGTATAAGTGTGGTAGAAATAGAAATTAAAGCAGAAAATTTTCTACTTCAAGTTTATTCAAATTTAGGGCTTTCAAACTTAAACGATTTTAAGACTTTTGTTAGGGATTTACACGATTTTAGTGCTTCAATTCATGACGAAAAGGTTGCAAATGGTGATATTTCAAGAGATTTCGTAGGAGCATTAGCAGAGTTCTGGCTAAAATGGATAAAATGCTATTTACTGGATAATTACTTCTTTTGTTATAATCTTAAAAGGGTAAAAGAGAGACCGATAATTTCAATAGAAATTGTTGCGTTAGACCCAAGAGATATTGTAATTCCCATTTTAAAAGAGTGTTATACTAGTGTGCATCTTTCTGGGACCGTAAATCCTTATGTTTATAATAATTTAATGGGTTTAATAGAAAGTGGAAAAAGTTATAAGGGAATCATTGCGGGCTCACCATTTCAAAAGGAAAACATCAAAGCAATAATTACAGAAGGAGTAGACACGCGTAGAGGGAGTCGAACAGGTCCAATGTTTAAAAAAATACTCTCTAAAATTGACGAAGTAATTTATAGCACTCCTGCTAACACAGGTATCTTTTGTGCTTCATATAAAATTCTAAACGCATTAGTTACGAATGGTATTGAATCTGTAGCTAATAAGAATAAAAAACAATTATTTATCGAGGAACCAGGACTTTCTGCTTCAGAAAATGCCTTCTTAGTAAACGATTTTAAATCAATGGCATCACCTTCTCGTAATGGAGCTGTTTTATTGGGCGTGTGTGGAGGGCGAAATTCAGAAGGAGAAGATTATCCGGGAGATCATATGAATTCAGTAATAATTGCTGGATTTCCTTATCATTTACCCACCCCCAGAGTCAATGCAAAAATAGAATATTACGATAAAGTTTTTGATAAACAAGGATGGAATTTCGCGTACCTATATCCTGCCGTTCAAAGGGCAAATCAAGCTTCTGGGCGACCTATACGAAAAATAAAAGATAAAGGCGCAATAATATTTATGGATTTCCGTTTTAAACAGAAATACAAATGGATTTCTGAATGGGTAAGAAAAGAACTTGAAGTTGTGCCAGATAGGGAAGGTGTTTTAATTAAAAATTTATATCCCTTTTGGCATAGTTAAAATATTGGAGAGAATCAATTATTTTACATCAATTCAAGAAGTTTAGCTCATATGTTGTAAATTAGAATACAGATTAGCTAATTTTTTAGAAACAATGCTCCATGTAAAATTCGTCTTAACCCTTTTGTAGCAATTTTCTTTAATTTTCAGAAAATAATATGGATCTAATAAAACATGTGATTTAATTATTTCATCTGGTATCTGGTTAATGATATTTAGAATATCAATATCATAGATTGTATTATTTTCAGAATCCTTCAGATGCTGCACAACTTCCGACGATTTAAAAAGGGATATTAATGCATTTGCAAATTGATGGGGGTTATCTTTTTCTATTAGAATACCAGTACCTATTTCGGGAAACAATTTTACATCAATAATAGTTTCTTGTAAGCCTCCAACTTTACTTGCGATAATAGGGATTTTACATGCCATTGCTTCTAATGCCATAATACCGAAAGGCTCCCATCGCGATAAAGCACAATAAATATCTGCAGATATATGCGCCAGATAAAAAATATCGGAAGCCACTCCAAAGACTATTCGGATATTTTCTGGATATTGTTTTACATAGTCAGAATAGATCCTTATTTCATTTAAACTATAATCTGTGGGTAATATGAGAAAAAGGAATTTAGCATTAGGAACTGCCTTTAAGACCTCTGGAATTGCTTCAAAAATAATTTCAAAACCTTTTTGAGGAGAAACCCTCCCTGTTGTAAGAACTAACGGGCCTGATTCTGAAAAGGCTTTAATATTACCGTTTTTAATAAAGGGATTTCCGTTTGATATTTCGTTTATTGTATCTAAAACGGTTTTAGAATTAATTAATGGGCTTTGGCTGAGATTACCTATTTTGTACTCTAAAAGGAATTTTTTCATATTGATAGTTGTAATCTCAGTTTCTTCTGAGAGATTTAGGAATTCGCGAATTTCCTTTCCATGTATACTTAATACTTTATCAAAAATATCTTTGTGGTCCCAATCACATCCATCCCAAACAAAATCAGCCTTGAACTCAATTAGTTTTTTACCACAGTTTGGAATAATATCTGATATTAAATATGATTGACTTACTGTAGTAACCACATCTGATATAATAGCTCCAATCTTTTCAACTGTGGGTGCTGTAGACCCAACATCTGATTCGTTAAATTCCTTAGATAGTCTAAATATTTCCTTCAAATTTAGTACTTTATAACCTTCATTTAACAATACTCTAAAAGGCGTTTCGTCTATTCCACTTGCTCTATAAAAGTCGTATTCGAACCTCGGCCAAGTTAATAAGTGTATCGTTAATATTGAAGCAACATTTAAACTGTTTTTTTCTAAGTTCTGTTTCATTCCTATATAGGGTAAAACAACGTGGTAATCATGCAAATGAACAACTTCAGGCAGATCGCTCTTGTTATTTTTTATAAAGAATTCTACTAAACATTGAATCCCAATGCTAAAAAGAGATATCTTACCTTTTATTGTTTCTGGATTATAAACCGTCTTATCATCCAAATACTTTGATGTGAAAGAATTTTCTCCAGAAACTAAAACGATATTCACATTTTCCATTTTAAATTTATAAAATGAAATATAATAGCTCGCTTCCTGCTTATTTATTCCGATAAAAGAAGGATTAATTTGACCGACACAAGTGAATGGTAATTTTTCCAATTTAAATTTGTTTTTTAGATTTTCAAGTTGCCCATGGGATGGCATAAATACGGTAATATCGAACTGTTCAGCTAATTGTTTTGCTTGGTTTGCAGGTACCTCACCAAGTCCGCCTACCTTAGCTACACCAGCGTACTCAAATGAAAAAATCCATACTTTTTTCTTATTTTCTATCAAATTAGCTTAGTTTTTAAAGAACTTAATTTCGTGGTAAAAAGCTCAAGACTTAGTTAATTATTAATATTTATTTAAAGACTTAAAACATTACTTTTATTAAAGTTTAATCAAATTTAGCTATTGTTTGGGGCAATCGCGGTAAAAATAAGAAGGGTTTATTATCTTATTTATTGCTTTTATGTTTTAGAATTTGACCGTTTAAAACTCCAGTATGAATGCCTTTCTTAACGGCTATTTTACCATTTACGATAACATAATCAATTCCTTCTGGAAATTGGCGCCCATTTTTATAGGTAGATTTATCTTCTATTTTTTCAAAATCAAATATTACAATATCTGCTTTTTTATCTTCTTTAATTTCACCGCGATCACTTAATCCCAATATAGTTGCCGGTAAGGAAGTCATCTTCTTTATTGCTTTTTCTAAAGAAACTAGGTTTTTATCCCTTACATATTTAGATAAAATTTTAGGAAATGTCCCATACGATCGAGGGTGAGTATTTGCGTGTTTAATCAAGAAACCATCAGAGCCTATGCATACAAAATCTTGCTTAAAAAGGGAATTAATGCTTTTTGTTTCACTCATCATTCTCATAGAAACCATAATCCCCCCTTCTTCATCTCTTAAAAAATCTAATAAACCATCAATAAATTTTCTTTTTGGATATAAATTTTTGATTGCGTGCCCTAAAAATTCACCCTCTATTTTATGATTATGCGTTACACTAATTATTCTCACTGATTTTTTAAAAAATCTTAAGAGAATTTTTCGTAAAATAACTTTAGGGATAAGTTTTATTGCTTTAGGAGCGCTAGACAAAAAATTAGCTGATATTAAATTAAATATTTCGTTAATAATTGTTTTTCTATTTTCTAAATCAGTGAGATTTTCTTTAAAATTATCGTAGACCCAAGGCTGAAGTAGAATATAAGATAAACTTGTAGAACTTTCTTCGTAAGGATATAAATCGGCATGGATTTTTAACCCATGTTCTCTAGCTTCCTTCACTAAATTTATCATATCTGAAGTTAATTTCCAAGCAAAGCTACTTCCAGCTTTCCAATGAGAAATTTGCGCTTGAACATTTGCTTCTCTGGCAATTTTTATTAATTCCGTCATACCTATCTTAATTACATCTCCTCCTTCGTTTCTCATATGCGAATCGTAAATTCCATTATATTGAGCTACAATTTTGCATAGTTCAATTATTTCTTCTGTAGATGTTATAGAGCCTGGAGGGTAAATCAAACCCGTAGTTATCCCAAACGCTCCAGCTTTCATCCCTTCTTCTACGCTTATTTTCATCTCTTCAATTTCACTTTCGTTTGCGGGTCGCCTTTCAGAGCCCAAAACTAAAAATCTAACGTTTCCGTGTGGTATAAAAAAAGCAAGATTAACAGAAACCCCTTTTTTTACAATAGCATCCATGTATTCTTGAATTGTATCATATAATATATCAGATGACCCAAAAATGTTTTTAACGAAATTTTGGTAATATGTTCTTACTTTTTCGTTTGCGGGAGCAAGTCCTAATCCGCACATCCCTACTACAAGAGTCGTTACACCCTGTTTTATAGACGCTTCTGCTTTATTTAGCTCCATAATTGAAAGGTCTCCGTGATGATGCATGTCAATAAAACCTGGGGCAACAACTTTATTTGAAGCATCGATCATTTCTATTCCAGCTGCATCAATGTTTTGCTTAATTTGAACAACCTTATCCCCTTCAATTAAAATATCCGATATAAAGCCTTGTGAACCAGTACCATCTAAAATCAATCCATTTTTAATTAATAATCCCACTAATATCAACTATAATTAATTTTCGAGTGTTTCTTATTTTAAGAAATAAACACTTTTATTTTAACTATATTTATTAAATTAAATAATTAAAATTTTTAAATAAATAAAATGAAGATTTTGAAGAAATTATGTGCGATACATTAGTAGCATTAGGAAATTCAACTAAAGATGGAAATGTAGTTTTTGGAAAAAATAGTGATAGACCTCAATCTGAAGCCCAACTGGTAACATATATTCCCAGAACGCAATACTCCAAAGGGGAAGACGTACAATGTACTTATATTTCCATTCCACAAGTCTCTGAAACATATGAGACTATTCTCTCGCAACCTTACTGGATGTTTGGAGCTGAAATGGCCGCAAATTCATATGGCGTTGTAATAGGAAACGAGGCAGTATATTCAAGAGAGAATTATCAAGATACAGGATTACCCGGGATGGATTTACTACGCTTAGGCGTGGAACGAGGACAATCGGCTAAAGAAGCATTGAATGTAATCACAGATCTATTAGAAAAATTTGGGCAAGGTGGGAGTTGTGCTTATAGGCAACAAGGTTGGACATACCATAATTCGTTTTTAATTGCGGATACAAAAGAAGCATATTTGTTAGAAACAGCTGACAAATGGTGGATTGTAGAAATCGTTAAGGATGTAAGATCAATTTCCAACAACCTATCAATTAGGGGAAAAGGTGATATGAGACGAAAAGGCATAATCCAACACGCTATTGAAAAAGGATATTGTAAAGATGACAACGATTTTGATTTTGCTATGATTTTTTCAGACCCTCAAATCCCAGATAAATTTTCTCCTAATACACGAGATGGGTGTACATTGGCGATGTTAAACGAGAATAATCAAAAAATTACTCCAACGTTAATGATGGAGTTTTTGAGAGAACACAATGTAGGAATATGTATGCACGGGTCGTTTCAATCAACAGGCTCTCAAGTATCACACGTAAATAAAGATGGCGAATCTATACATTGGTTCACTGGAGGTACACTTCCGTGTTTAAATATCTTTAAACCATATATTTTTCCGGGACAAAGACAAATATTTTCTACAGAAAATCCTGGGCCGTTCAAGGAGTTAGATTCATCTTGGTTTTGGTCAAGACATAAAGAATTTATAAAACCATATAAAAATCGCTCAATTAAACCAGAAAAGCAAGAGTATATCAACAGATTAAGAAGTATAGAAAAAGAATTACTAAGCGATGTAGAAAACGTTACAAATCAAGAAACATCTCTTTCTAGCGACGAATTTACGAAGAAAATCATAAGTTTAAATAACAAAGCGTGGGAGCTAGCGGAAGAACTAATAAAATAACTACAAGAAGAAATTTATCTTAAAATCTTAATGTTTATTTAATTTCTTTACTAATTTTTGTTATAAGTCTACGCATTTCATTTTTCACAAAATAACCACCAAGTGGGCTAAAACTTGGCACTGGTTCATAACCTCCCTCTTCAGTATATTCGTGTAGAGGAAATAGGTATCCTATCCAATCTTGAGCATTTTGAAAAATAAAAATGTTATCCTTTCCAGTTAAAGACGCTTTAAGAAAGCTTTCTCCTATTTCTTCAAACAATTCTCCGGGAATTGTCATTAAACTAAATTCCTTTTTCTTAGATTTTGATTTTGCCCTAACCTTGATATATTGAATAACAGTGTTGCATCTGATTTTACCCTTCTTTTTATCGATTAGAAAAATTGGAAAATTAGAATTTAACATTGTATATCGAGCAATGTTTAGCAAGAATAATTTCTTAATTGCGTAAATTAATTTGTTTGTAAACCATTGTTTAGAAAAATACTTGTGATCTTTCATTGGAATCCAAAACTCGTGAGTATATATTTGGAATTCTATGGCGCTAAAATAATCATCATCAGAAATAGATTTAGCTAATTTCAACGATTCTTCAGCAATAGTATATCCAATTCTTTCTGTGTCATGATAAGTACCTAGTTGGTCGTATATTGGCGTTTTATCCAATTCAAATTGTTCGTACTCCGTCCCACATGTTGTTATAGGGTTTAAATCACCTGAAGCACCATTGAAATATATTGCTTTTACTTTATTATTTGTTAATTCGTTAATTTTCTGAATTATACGACCAGGATAATCGGCAGATAATTTATTATTTTTGTATGATAATGTAGTAGGATGGCACGCATAGTTAATAATAAAGCCTAGTAGTTCATTTTCGTCTAGACTTTTAAAAGTAATTACTCCTAAATGAGGGAGAGTCTTCCTGGATGGGTGTCTTCTATTGATTACTATGTTTGGGTTAAAGGGTTCCTTTTTCCACGCAATTTTACAAGACTTTAAATTATTAAATAACCCTTCGACCATTTTCAGTATTTTATTAGTGAACCATACGATATATTTATCATTCCTATTCGCACCAAACATAATACCTCTCATTACATTTAGAGCACCTCCAGGCCAATAAAACTCGCCCGTTAAATCAAAAGCAGCGTGAGTATGAGTGGCATGGACTAAAATTTGTTCAACTTTTAACGAAGGATATTTCTCAATTATTTTATTTCTAATGTATTTTGTTATAGATAATGGGACTTTTAACAAATCTAATGATATTAGAAGCAAAAAACTTTTATTAGATGCTACTAAATTGCTTTCTATTAAAACGCTATGAACATAAATATCATCTAACTTCCCTAAACAAGGGTCTTTACGAGTATACCCTGCCAAAGGTTTACTTATATATTCTTTGGGAGTAATGTTTAACTTATTAAAAGCGAATTTCATTGGATAATATTAAAAGTAATTTACTCAAAAAGTTTTCTTTTTAAAAAGTTAGATTAAAAGAACCACTTTTACGAAAAATTTTTATCTTTTTCAATATTTTTTCTAATAATTCATTATAATAATTCATTAATTTAAAATGGGTTTTTTATGGCTTTGAGTAAATTAGACGTATTAGGAATGGAAGGCCGAATTTCCAACTATAAGCAGGGGCGCCACACAATTCACCTTAAACATTGTATACTCGTGTTTCCAAATGTTAAGACTAGAAAAGAGGCTAATAAACTGTGCGGGAGAACTGTAGTTTGGGTAAGTTCTACGGGAAAAGAATTAAAAGGTGTCATATCACGCGCACATGGTAACAGTGGAGCGGTTAGAGCCCACTTCAAAAAAGCCGGGGTTCCTGGGCAAGCTCTGGGGACTAAAATTAAAATTATTAAATAATATTTTAGTTTTCGTTTAAAAATTAATTTTAATCAAACTCTCTTCTTACTAATTTTTAGCATTTCCGAAATAATACATAAATAACACACTTATTTTAGTAAGTTACTTTCATCTATTTCTGTTGATAAAGCGATAAAAAATTATTTTTTTTAAATTTAAATAGGTCGGGTTTAAAATTAAATATGTCGGAGCAACACTTCCAAATATGTCATTTTTGCCAGCAAAATGTGAAGATAGCATATTATTGTGAAAATTGTGGCGTTAGTTGTTGTTCTGATTGCCTTCACGAAGAAAAAATCGATTCTTATGTTTGTCAAGATTGTAATTCAAAAAATATTGCTCGCTCAGGATCAAGTAAACAAAAGATTTGTAACGATTGTGGAAAAGAGAATATAATCAAAACGAACCAACTTTTAAAATCTTGTCCCAAGTGTCATTCTCATCAAATTATTAATATCTACGAAAAGAAGGAAGATTTAGAAAAACAATTTTTAGAATTAATTAAAAACGCACGCTCCTTTATTGATCCATTTAGGGATATAGTAAACTCCCTTTATATGATTAGACAGAAAGTATTAGATGCAAGAGCGCCGCCTATAAGGTGCCATCATTATCCAAAAATGGAATCCGACCTCTTAGCGCTCTTTAAATTATTTATATACGCAAAAGAAACTCTTCTTGAAAAAATTCATAATTTTATCCAACATTTATCAATAAATAAAGAATATTTTTTTAATATTTACACTCAACAGAATTCTAATATAAGAATTATAGAAGACATTCTAGAAAATTTAAGTAGAAGCTATAATTCCATAACCGATTTTATTCAGAGTAATGTAAAGACGATAAATATTAGCATAGATAACCTATTAAAGAATCTTATTTTCATAGACAAAATCACATTTTATTTCAAAAACTATATTAAATTTCTTAATTTAGCAGATGATGAAAAACCTGTTTATGCGATATATGCAAAATTAGCTAATGGTCTTAACACACAAGATAAATACAAAAAAGATAAAGGTATTCTGTTTATTACTAATTTTGACTTATCATTTGTTCACGAATATGGAAGATTAAAAAGAAAGCAAGAAGGCATTTTTAAAGCACCGGTTAAAGATTTAACTAGCGTTAAAATAAAAGGTAAGCTGTTTAAAAAACTTTATATAGAATTTCCTTATGGTAGATATGAATTCACACTTCCTTCAGATTCAATTTCACGAGTATTAGACTATATTCTACTAGCAAGAAGTTTTGATGAAACTAATGTGTATGATAAACTAGCAGCGAAAAAACTTTACGATATTGACATCGATTTGAGCGATTTGACTAATTATATTGAGGAGACAATAAATTCTTTCTTTAGCATAAAATGCCAATATAATAATGTTAATTCGAATAATGTATTCGGTAATCATCAGAATGTTAACCCATCATTTAATCAAAATCTAAGGAATTTACCAAATCAAAATTCATTCCAAGCCCCATATAATCAAAATCAGCCCACCTACCCAAATAATTTTAGTTATCCATTTAATATTTATCAAAATTATAAAAATGTGCCCGGAAATCCAATGCTTTATCAAAAAAATCAAGGATTTTCTAATCAAGGGTTCGGTCAAATTCAAACTCCTAAAGATTTAAACCATTTCGGCAACACAATAAGGCACTACACACCGCAAAATTACAATCAAAATGAATTCTTTGTACAAAATTTATATGAGGCTGATAGGATACAGAATTACGATCCTATAGGGTCTGACGCTGAAGAAAAAAACTTCCTAATGAGAAAATTAGAACAATCGCAAAGATATGGCAACCCTGCTTCTAATCCATTATATAGAAAAAATTTTGATGAGCGATCTTACGAACCTGCCTATAATCGATTGAATGAAAGAGTTAGACAAATGCCACAATATAACGAATATTCGAAGAATCATCTTTCAGAATTGTTTAATAATGACAATATGTCAAATCAACCGAACGATTTCCCAAGACCTAATTCAAAGAAAATGAATAAAATGAGTAGCCAAGAAATGTTCGAATTGAAAAAAGAAAAATATAGTCTCGTAGAAACGTTAAAAACGTTAGAATCAAAATTTGAATCTGGAAATATTTCTGAAATTGATTACATTAAAAATTTTAAAAACTTACAAAAGGATTTCTACTCGATCGATAAAAGAATTGAATCGCTCGACGAAGAGATGCAAGAAGAAGATTTTTTAACAAGAAATGCTAGAAAATTCGATAAAAAAAGATATTTTACATAAGAATTCCAATACTAATCAAAATTTATTAAAAATTGGTAAAGAGAATAAGTTTAAAAAAATTAGCTTTCTAATTCTTTCCTAAGTTTGTCGATTTCGTCTTCTAATTTTGCTTTCGTTTTTATTTCAGTTTCTTCTTCCATCTCGTCAAACTCGCTCAGATATTGTAAGTCGTCGGCAGGTACTTCTGGCATTTGACCGCCTTGTTCTAAAAGCATTTCGGTTTCTAATTGGTCTAATTCGTCAGTTACATCGATTGCTAAATCTATTTCCGGATCTCCGGCAAGAATTTCGGCAGATTCCTCTATTTCCGAAACATATGCCTCAGAATCTTCAGCTATCTCTGCAATCTTAACAGGAGATGCTTTCGTGGCTATCACTTTTAATTCGTCCCTAATTCCTCCCATTAAATCGCCTGTCATTGATATCATTTGACCCTCTTCGATAGCTTCTATCTGTCTTTCAATTCTGGCTCTAATGTTGTTCGCGCGATCTACTTTCAACTGATATTGTTTGTGTTGAATTAAATAATTTTTAGCTCTAGTTCTTTCTCCTCTCTTTATTGCAATTTTCGCGTTTTTTCTAGCAATCTCTGCTCTTTTATTGAAAGATTTATTTGCTAACGCTATTTTTCTAATGTGTGCTTTAGATTTAATAATTAATTCGTCTTTTTCTTTAGCTTTCCGGGGAAAAAGTTTTTTTTTTAATGCCATTACTTCTATTCACTCTATTTAGAGTAATTTTAATAGTATTTCTTTTATTATTAATATGATATTATTAACTTAAAAATTTGATAGAATTTAATTTAGTATAATGGTTCTTATCAATAAATCTTTCAGAGTCCAATAATAAATGAAAAATATAATTTTAAATTTCGAAAAAAAGACCGACAATTTTAAAGATTTGGTGCAAGAAGCTTTTAACATGAATTTCCTCAATTTCTTGCTCTCTGAAGAAACTTATTCTGAATTAGAAAAAATTGAACGAGTTAACACTTATACCAAAAATTTTGAAATTCCCGCTAAGAATCTAATTTTTAGCAATCTAGAACAACTAAAAAAAGAAAAAAGGTTAGGTGTAAATTGTGGTTTTTTTATGGAATTAAAATTAAAGAACGATGAAAAAGCAGTAATAAACCTTTCCAAAACCAAAGAAGTTGATTTTATAATAGTAGCGGCAAAAGATTGGAAAGTAATACCTTTTGAAAACCTTATAGCCGCAATGCATACTAACGATACGGATCTAATTGCTTTGGTTGAAGACGTTGAAGAGGCTGAATTAATGTTAAAAACTTTGGAAACAGGGGTCGATGGAATCCTTATTACTCCAAAAAATGTCAATGATATCGTTCAATTAAAATCACTGATTCAACCTGGGATTAAAATTGAATTAGCTAAAGCAAAAATAACTAAAATACAAAATATACCTGAGAGCGAGAGAGTTTGCGTAGATAGTACCTCTTTATTACAACCTGGTGAGGGATTTCTTGTTGGTTCAACGGCACGTGGTTTTGTACTTATACATTCTGAAACATTTGAAACAACTTTTGTGAATTCTAGACCATTTCGTGTCAACGCAGGTGAC
>DAOUUT010000227.1 GCA_030668025.1 Promethearchaeota archaeon | reverse complement strand
TTTTACGTATATTGCTTTTGCAGGGCAAACATTGACGCACACACCACATTTCAAGCAAGTTTCGCTATTTATTTTAATTTGTTTTGTAGATTTTTGAAACCAAATTGGGACTTCTTGCTTCTTCTTATTTGGTTTTAATCTTGCGTTTGAAAGCGTTATGGGGCATTTCTTAATGCATTGTCGGCCACAGAACCGGAGATTACAAGAATCGTAATCAACCAAATATACTTTTTTCATTGTATTTTAAGGAAAATTAGGGTTATCATTGCCAATAAATTCCATATATCTACTTATAAATTGAGATAATTGATTAAAGTTTGGAGAATTTCCAGTTCTTACAAAAATAGCCGTTAGAGCATTGCCCATGAGAATTGCTTCAGGAGGCGTAAGGCCACAAGATAAGCCTAAAACAGTTCCCGAATGAAAATAATCGCCTGCACCAACGGTAAATTTAGGTTTTGAAGTAAATCCTTCAGTTATCCAATAATGATCTTCTACAGTAGAGATCGTTGCGAAGTGAGGAGAATGAATTACTAAATAGGATAAATTCATTTCTGCATTAAGCCGTTTTCCACCGTTAATATAATCTGTTGAATTTTCTTGATATGGAGCGAAAGTTCTTACATTATTTAAGACTTTAGAGAGACAATAAGCCTCTTGATCATTTGCACTTAACATCACAGGAACTTGTTGGTCAATTTTTTTTAGAATTTTTATCAAATCTAAAAGATCTTTTCTCGAACGTTTTCTTATATCGGCTATATCTACAAAAAATATTTTATTCTTTAATTTGGATATAGAAGGAAAGATCTCATCTATAAAATGTTGCCACATATCGTTTAGATTTGGTATTAACGCCCAATGTCCAAAACCCATAATATCAGACTTTTCTATTATCTGAATAAACTTGTCCAGCTTGATATTATTTAATATTGACTGCCAATCAATATTTAATATGGGGGTAAAATCTGTTATCATAACTTTTCCATCGTCAAATTCTAAACCTAATGTTTGACCGGGATTGGAAATCGAAATCGATTCTACTTCAGGTAGTTGGTAATAAAATTCGTTAAGTTTAGGATGACCTAAAGCCGCAATCAAATATATTTTTACTCCAAAAGCATTCAACGCTCGACAAGTGTTAGGAGCAAAACCGCCAAAGATCTTCTTTTTTAGGACCCTCTCAATATTTGCAGAACTTCCAGCAACATCAACTAATAATTCTCCAAAAGACTTCATGCTCTCCATTCTCTTCCATTTTTTTGCGCTCATCCTGCTCTGGACTAAAGAATAAAGAGAATCGACGTAGCCATCAAAACCTAAAAAACAAGACTTTTTTATAACAGTTGTTTGAACGGTTTCCAATTTTTTAGTTATTGAATCTAAAGTTTCTAAGGTAACATCGTAGTCGTTTAGCTTCCTATACATAAATGATGATATTCTTTATCTTTTATTAAATTTAATTATTAATCAATAGGAAATGAATTTCTACGACAAAATAAAATTAAGCTTCCAATAATTTTTGGAGAATTAATGGCATAGAATAAATATCCCAATAGTTATGTTCAATAATTTCTTTTACTAATCCCACATACCTTAAAGAATCTTCTAAATACTTTTTGTAGCATAATCCAACTAATCCACTTGGTAATTCATTATCCCTTTTCAGATTTAATAGTTTATCTTCCATGTTTGTTAGCGTGTATTTCTCAAAACTTCCTTTGTATTTCCTACGGCAATTATGATATAGGTCGATATGGTGAAATTTTGTGTTAAACCTCTCGTAAGGTTCTTCCTCGTTAGCAATCATCGGATTTTCGTCAAAAAAATACAGAAAACGATTGGCGATGTAAGGAATATCAAATGATTTTCCGTTATAGCTAATTATACATTTAAACTTGGGTAAAATTTCCGTTTTAAGGTGCTCATTCATTGCGATCTCCTCTTCCAAATCTCTTGCAAAAAGTATGTGGATTTCAAATTTATCGTTTTTAAAAAATCCTAACCCAATAACAATTATGGGACTATCATACAATCCTAAAGTTTCTATATCGAGAAAAAGTAATTCCTTCTTATCAAAACAAAAAGCAACATCTAAATCGTAAATATATCTATTTCTACACAGAAGGTTATATTTTCTATTTTCAATTAGGTCCAAGATATGATGAGCAGATGCGTTGTATTTTAAAATAAATCTCAAATCGTACAGAGATTTTACTCCTTTTTTATTTAGTTGACGTTCTATATTTTCACCAATAAAATAAACCGTCTTTAAGTTTCGAAGAAGTTTTTTCCTTGAGAGAGATAAATTTAAGTCGCATGAAAAAGTCTCTTCTTTCCATGTAATTTCCATGAACGGGCCCATGCTATTTCTTACAATGGTGTGATTACGGAAAATGTCTTCGATTTGCTTGTCTCTAAATTGATCTGTTAAGTGAGTTATATCAAATGTCTCGAAGTTATAGAAGTAATCCATTGTCAATAATAAATAAGGATTCTTATTTAATAATTCAAACTCTGAGAATTTATAATAAAACTAAATAAATTATGAAAAACAAATTTTATTTAATAATCAATTTTGGGGATATAATCTTCATTTTCTTTGCTTGGAGGCTTGTATTTAAAGAATCTTCGAGATTCGCTATCCTCAAGCACATAGTTACTGCCCCCGCCATGGATCATGCAATAAGGGTCAAAGAGACCGATTTCATTGGCGTATTGTCTAGTAAAACCCCGACCACCCATAGTCCTAAAGCAATGAATGGCGCTTTCGAACCCTAGTTCCGTCGTACTTATTTTTAAACCCATTGCATTGGCTGCCATTAATTTAGAACCAGCTAATTCGGGATGTTCGTCTAATTGCCTTACATATTGTATCATAGCAGAAATTAATAAATTCAACTCGCGAATTTTTCGAGATATTGGAAATCTTATAACTTGATATTGATGTAATCTATGTTCAAATTGTTTACGCTGGAGGGCGAAAGCATGAGAATAAATCAATTTTTTCATGGTGTCACCTAAAGCCTCAGCACTTATAACTAAACGCTCTTCTGTTAATTGATGAAACATAATATCTAATCCATGTCCTTTAAGTAGATTTTCTTTTGGAATTTCAGTTCTGTCAAATATCAATCGACTGACAAACGCATCGGTCATACCATATGTTCTAACCCGAGAACTTCGAAAGTTTTTTAAATTCTGATTCTCCGTATCGACAACAACTGCTGCTAATTGCCCATTATTTAATCTTCCATATAGAATTATGTAATCAGCAATCATACCGTTAGTTATAAACAATTTCTTACCTTTTGCTATTATTTTATCGGCTTTTTCTTGTAAACCTAATTCCATTCTGAAAATATCAGACCCCGCGTTAAATTCAGTCATAGCAGAAGCGCCAATTTGACCATATTTTGCAACAGGAGTTAAAAAAATTTCTTTTTGAGCTTCATTGGAGGCGTAATTCACAGGATTGCAATAAAGCGTGCCTCCCGCAAGGCGCCCCATCTCTACGCTATAATTTCCAGCAATATATCTCTCGCTATATTCGCTCCACCGGCCACCACATAAAGCAAAGGCAATTAAAGCGTTCATAGTAATCCGCCCTACTTCATAATCTTCTACGTTAAGAATTGTACTATAATATCCTTTATCGGATAGCGCTTTCATTATTCCAATAACTATTTCTTTCTTTTTGTCTTGAGTAGGTTCCTCAACAAGATAGTTTAAATCTTCTAATTTCCTTAGTTCTGGATCAAGCTCTTTCTCCATAAATTCATAAAGTTCTGCTAAAAACTCTTTTTCTTGAGCGTTAAGTACGGGATTATTCAGTAAATCTAATTCTGGTACATATTTTTGGATTTTGATCTTTTCAAACTCGCTGATTCTTGTATCCATAATATCTCGATCATTTTTTTAATTTTTAAACTTTATTTTAGTTCTAATTAATTCTTTTGCGGATAAAATTTAAATTGATCATAATTAGAAATCTTTTAATCATAGTGAGATTAAAATATCATATCAATTAGATATATAAAATCTAATTATAAAAAAAAGAGTTTAATTAATAGAAGTGAATAAAAAATGATTAAATTTAGCGATAAACAACTGAAAATCCCCAAAATGTCTAAACCTGTATATTTAGCTACTGTAGGCATGTCAAAATTCGACCGTGCGTTCCCTGAAACTCGAACGGAGGAGTTATGTGTCCAAGCTTTAACGGCAGCAGCTGATTTTGTTAAGATGACCCCTTCTGAATTGAAAAGTTTCATTCATACTGCTTATTACGGTCATTTTGCGGATCACTTTGGAGATCAATTATTAGGAGAAGCAGTCATTCACGATAGACTTGGTCTAGATCCATTAGGAACCATCGGTGTCAAAACGGGTGGAGCTACGGGAGGGTCAACTATGTGGGAAGCAATAAAAACCGTTGCATCGGGATATAGCGATTGTGCCCTTGCCTTAGGTTGGGAGAGAATGGATGAAGTTCCAACTGACGAAGGTAATCATCTCATTTCTGCAGCCGCAGATAAGGATTGGGAAACACCATTAGGCCATATCTACACGGGTTACTACGCTGTAATGGCTCAAAGATATTGGCAAATATTTGGTAGGGCAGAGGATTCTTTTAGAAAAACTATGGCAGAAATTGCTGTTAAAAACCGTGGTTATGCGAGAATGAACCCTTACGCACATGGGCCAATGAAAATCACCGTTGAAGATGTAATCAATTCTCCTGTCATTGCTTATCCCTTACGTGCCTTGGATTGCTGTTTAATGAGCGTAGGGTCTGCTTGTGGCGTTGTTTGCGATGAAAAAACTGCATATGAGATAACCGATAATCCTCTTCGGATATGGATAGGTGCAGGAAGTCATACATTAAGAGTAGCTGATCGGCGTAATATGGAAATACCACTTTTACCAAACGAAAAGCCAGGACAATACGATAATTTAGGTAAAAGATTCCCCGGAGCTGATAGGTATCCTGGATTTAGCAGTTTTTTAGCTGCTCGTGTGGCGGCTTATTATGCCTATAACATGACTGGTGTTGTTGATCCAATTGATGACCTTGATGTTGTAGAACTCCACGATGCCTTCACAATTAGTGATATTCAAACTTATGAGGACATAGGCATTACACCTTATGGAGACGGGCGTAGTTATATTGAGTCTGGTGAAGCATACCATACAAACCCAAACACTAAAAAACCAGGCAAATTACCTAGCAATTTATGTGGTGGATTAATCGGTTGTATGCATGCTGTTGGAGCAACCGGGCTTATGCAAATTGCAGAAATTGGATATCATATATGGAATCGATGGGACGAAATTCATGAGCCCCAAGAAAAATGGGACGCTTTTGGTAGAGAAAAACCGAAAGATTGGACAAGTCTTCAAGTAAAAGGGGCAAAAAGAGGTTTAGCAATAAGTCATGCTGGTGTGGGTTCTCATGTGACATGTGCGATTTTAATGGATCCAAATCACTTAATTAAGGAGGAATAAAAAAAATGCCAAAAACTGAAGATGAAAAGGGTTTTGTTTCCATAATTAATGGAAGATATAAACCAAAAGGAAAGTTTCATATCATTGAGGCAAATCAACCGATTTTTAACGAAGATACAGGAAAATTAGCGGGTGTTACAAATCCTAGAGACATGACTTATATCCACTCTTATGGTGGTGAAGCTATTTTTTTCGAATCTCTTAGTAAGGGAAAATTGATGGCTACAAGATGCGATAATGATAAATGTAAATTCAAAGGATCAATCTACATGCCTTTCAGGATTTTTTGTCCAGATTGCTTAAGAAAAATGACTGTAATTGATTATACTGAGAAAGCAAAAAATAGCGCCAAAATATATTCCTTCATTATAACCCATCGATCGGGAGCGTTTAATACCCTAAAAAAGCCAATAAAATTCATTAATATAGAATTTGATGATGTAGTCACAATACTAATGAGTTATCTATCGGTAGGAGACCCCGAACTAGAAAAACGCGTGATACCCATTTTTAAAACAAAAAATCCCACTCATACAATAATGGATCTCTCATTTGTTCTCGAAGGAACCTCAGAATCGGAATTACCTGAAGGATTTACTTTTTAAGTTTTAAAATTTTCTTATTTTTTTTAATTCCTTTTAAAATGTTTAATGAGTATAATCTTCTTTTAATAAATGAAAATTTT
>DAOUUT010000151.1 GCA_030668025.1 Promethearchaeota archaeon | reverse complement strand
TTGTTTCTTCATGAGTATCTTTAGGATCGGGTACTAATTTAACATTAAAAGCAAGATTATTGGGCATTTTTTCACTGTCTAATGCTGCCACCGCTCTTATATTCTCAATTAAAACATCTTTATCACTGGGAACAGGGGTTAACCCTGGCGTGAACGGTTTATAGGCTTTTCTCCCATTCGGTAAAGCTCCAGAAAGATTCCCAAAAGCAACATGATTGCTCATACTCCAAAAACCTACTAAATATTTACCACCACGATAATTATCAAATGAATAAAAATCGTCATACACATAATCTATAATCTCTTGGCCTAATTGAATCGTTTGTGAGTCATCAGTTCCAAATTTTGGTATTAATTTGATTCTTTTTAACAATAATTCCCCTTCTGGAGATGAAAAATTATTTTTTATATAATCGTTAAAAGCATTAAAATCAATTTCTTTTCTATCGTATACCAACATTTTAACAACATTCAATGTATCAATAATATCAGCAAGTCCAATCATTGCTACTCCTGAAGTGTTATAAATTGCACCTCCATCCACTAAATCAATCCCTTTATCCATAGGCCCATCAAATAACGAACTTAATAAAGGTGATGGATGTAAAATTTGATGTGCTCTTCCTAAGAGATTATTATATTCTACGCTTTTTTCAATCATAAAGTGAAGTTGTTGTTTGAAAGCGTTTAAAAAATCAATATTGTTTTTAAAATCACTAACTTCACCCGTTTTTGGGCCAAATCTCTTTTTGGTACTAACAACAGGATGAATCCCATTATTGAGTGTCATTTCCATAGCAGCTATTGTATTAAACATCATGGAATTGGTATGACCAAAATGTTTTCCACAAATTGTTGGTTCAACACAGCCAGTTGCAGCCCAAGTTCTTGCGTCTTGCAGTTTTATTCCAACTTTTGTCAGAGCATTAATCATTTGGATATCATTATGAATTGAAGGTGTTGCATGAGTATTAATATTAACCTCAAGGATTCGATCCAAATATTCTTTCGAATTCACTCCAGGAAAATAACGGGCATTTAAATTTGGATCTCTCAATGTTAGCATTTCTGTTACTTTTAAAATTATGAATGTCATATCACAAACTGCAGAATTACCATCTTTATCAACACCACCAACTGTGAGAGCAAAATCTTGACTACTTCCCCCAAATAGATAATTTCCAACATCTGGAACTAAAGGTGCTTGATCTGAAACACGGAGAAAGAAACAACCCATTAGCTCTATTGCTTTTTTAATATACTCCTCTTTCTGCTTATCTGATGAGATTTTTTCCATATCACTTTCAAAATATGGTTGTAACCAATGATCTAAACGACCAAGTGACAACCCCATATGAGCATTCTCTTGAGTTAGTGCAATCCACATTATCCAAATTGAGATAATTGCTTCTTCAAGAGTTTTAGATGGTTCTGCAGGTACTTTTAACAATAGTTGTCCTAAGTGAAGTAATTCATGTTTTCTCATTTTCAGCATTTCTGAAGCATTTTGTTCATCGATTGTATCTGCTTTATGTATTGCTTCATTTGCTAAATTTCTTGTATAATTTAAAACACCATTTAACGCTAATTGAATTCCTTTATAGAAATCTTCTTTTTTTGAATCAGATGTTTCTTTTTCTTTAGAAGTAGCTTCATTCAATAATTCATTTATCCCCATTTTTAAAAAAGTGGGAAATCCAGGGATGGTGTGTGAAATTGCTTGAGTTTTCCACATAAAATAAAATACAAAATGTTCATCCATTTGTTGAGATACGGGATTACCATTTTTTGTTCTAACGTATTCTCTAATATTTCTATCCATCCAAAAAGGAAAAACATCATTATCTAAAATATCAATAGCTTCTTGATCTATTAGATGGGGATTTAATTCACGATTATCAATCGAATAAAGTTCAGGCCAGAAAAATAAAGCCCCAAATTCGGGATATATCATTGTACCTAATCTTTTTGTAGTTGAAGTGCCTGGTAAATAATCCCAATCTTGAATCATAGCCCTCTTATGAGAAAGAATATAGTTGACTATTTTCCCCATTTTCAATCCAGGATGATCATTATTTCCATCTTCTGGCGTATAACCTTCTCTTTTACAAAATTCGGTAATTAGTTTAGATCTTTCGGGGCAAACTTCAAGTTTAGAAACTGAACGTATATATTTCAAATAGTTTAATCTTTTAAAATCCTTTAGTTTATATTTTCCCAAGTAAAGATCTTCTAAATATTTCACATTATCAGTTTTATAATTAAGTATGGTATTCTTCATATGTTCTGTTCCGGATGAGAAATCTTCAAATTGTTCAAATGGAATAATCTCTTCTTTTTGGATATTTTGAATTCGTTGATCATAAGCGTCTTTATGTTTTAACAAAACATATGTCATTAAAAAGAAGAATTTAGTCATGTGACTCATGTTTCCAATTGTATGTAGTTGATTTTTCAAAAGCATATTAACAATTTCTTCAGGTTTACTTCGAGGGAGTTTCCCTAAATCTTTAACTTTCTTATATTTTAAGGTGATTGTTGGGTTTTCGATAGTTTCTTCAATAACTTCGATGTTTCCATTATTAAAAATTATTGAGATGCTTTGATTCTCATCTTCTTCAGCTGTAAAGAGTAATCTTGCGTTAAAAACAAAATCTGTTGTTTGATTATAAATTTCTTTTTTAAATTCCGGATTCTCTTCAATCATCTGCTTAAGTAACCTAAAAACATTCGCAATTTTACTTCTTACTTTCGGCATGTAATTTTACACTTAATTTTTTTTGTATTTATTTTTATATAAATTTTTTAATCTTTTAAAATTGACTTTATAAATTCAATTTCTGAGGTTCGTTTTGTCATTAGAACATATTATTTTCTTATTTTATTAGTTGTAATTAAAAATATTAATAGTAATAAAAAAGAAAATATAAAATAAAGTTCTATTAATATTTATGGTATCAAATTCTCCTACTCAAGATTATCCCATACAACCCATATCTTATGTAAAAGTTCAAATAACGGACGATTTTTGGTCGCATAGATTTAAAACTCATCGTGAAATAACACTTCCCTATGTGTTTAGAAGGTGTGAAAAAACTAAGCGTATAGATAATTTTTCGAGGGCTGCCGGGCTTATAGAAAAAATTATAGCTTCTAAATATCCTTATGATGATTCAGATGTTTTTAAAATCATAGAAGGTGCGGCTTATTCTTTGAATGTGAAAAAAGATCAACAATTTGAGAAGTATGTGGATGAAATTATTGATAAGATTGCTGCTGCACAAGAAGATGATGGATATTTATACACTCATCGGTCAAAAAAATCCAAGAATCCTTCTGTTATGGCAGGAAAGGAACACTGGGCCGGAAAGGAACGCTGGGAACATGTATCACTAATAAGTCACGAATTATATAACATGGGGCATTTATATGAAAGTGCCGTCGCGTATTATGAAGCTACCGGCAAACGAAAGCTGTTAGATGTAGCCATTAAAAATGCTGAATTAATTAACAAAACTTTCGGACCTGGAAAAATCGAAAGTCCCCCAGGTCATCAAGAAATTGAGATTGGTTTAGTTCGCTTATATCGAGCTACGAAAAATAAAGATTTTCTAAAATTGGCAAAATTCTTTCTAGATATTCGTGGAAAAAAGGATAGAATAGGATATGAAAAATATATTAATTTCATGAAAAATCCAAGTTTTATCCTTCCATTATCTGGAAAAGATAAACTTCAATACAATCAAACACATGCGAGAGTTATTGAACAAAAGGAAGCAGTTGGTCATGTGGTTCGCGGAACATATATGTATTCAGGAATGGCTGACGTTGCAGTCCTTACTGGAGATAAGGATTATATACATGCGTTAAATCAAATATGGGAAAATGTTGTATCTAAGAAGCTTTATATTACCGGAGGGATAGGAAATGAAATTGAAGGTGAAGCTTACGGTAACGAATATGAGTTGCCGAATCTTGACGCATACAACGAGACTTGTGCGGCGATAGCAAATGTATTTTGGAACTATCGAATGTTCTTACTACATGGTGATGCCAAATACATTGATGTGTTGGAGCGAACTTTATATAACGGTTTGATTTCTGGGTATTCCTTTGAAGGGAATAAGTTTTTTTACCCTAATCCACTTGCATCTAAAGGAAATCACGCGCGAAGATCATGGTTTGCAACTGCTTGTTGTCCTTCAAATGTCGCACGCTTCATTCCCTCAATTCCTAGATATGTATACGCTCAAAAAGATAATAATACCCTATTTGTAAACCTTTTTATTAGTAGTTCAACTTCAGTATCAGTTATGGGAAAAACCTTAACGCTCACTCAAGAGACGGAATATCCGTGGGAGGGGGCTGTCAAATTGAAGATCAATCTTAAAGAAAGTGGAAATTTTACAGTCGCAATTCGAATTCCTGGCTGGACTCAAAATAAACCAGTACCTAGCGATTTATATCTTTATTTGAATAACAATGACGAAAGAATAACGCTACAAGTTAATGATGAAGTAGTAAAAATGGATATTAAAAAAGGATATGTTCATGTTGATCGCACTTGGAACGATGGCGATGTTATTGAATTGGAAATGCCAATGCCCATTAGGCGAGTTATTGCTCACGATAAGGTGAAAAACAATGCTGAAAAAGTAGCTCTTGAACGTGGACCAATTGTTTATTGTCTTGAATGGCCAGATAACGACATTGATTCATTATTCAATCTTTATGTCGATGATGATGCGATGCTCACTCATGAATATCGAAAAGACATGTTAAATGGATTAGTTGTTATTAAAGGAATGGGGAAATATCTTAAAAAGCTTGAAAATGAAAAACCAACTGAAAAAACTGAGAAAGAATTTACTGCGATACCTTATTACGCATGGGCGCATCGTGGAAAGGGTGAAATGATGGTATGGATCAATCGCAATCTAATTAAATAGATAAAATGATGACTCTATAGAGAAATATTAACATGAATCTCATTCAAATCATTTTCTGCTAATAGAGACCATTCTATTTCAACCCAAAATCTTTTTAATAGATTAAAAAAATGATTACATTAATTAAGGTATTTTATTAATAACAAATATTCTTATTCTTATAGAGTAGGATTAACAGATTTTTTCATTTTCTGTTTTTTCAAGTACTGAATTACACGGTAAAGATGCAATTCAAAAAGCATCTCATCTTGAGGGAACTCTTCTCTTAATTCAGTAATTATCTTATTTTTTTCCTTTTCTGACAGTTTAGCTTCTTTTAATAGATTTTCAATATCATATAACATTTTTTTCCCTCCTTTATAACTCTGGTGGAGCTAAAATCTCAATTGATTTATACCCGTTTTTAAGATTTATTAAATTTGCACCAATTCGAGTTTTTCTTTTAACTAGGTGTTTAAAGTTCCAGCTGACTAATATATCCAACGAATAAACAGAAGTTAAGGCAATCAGTAATGCATCGTTTTCATATTTTTCTGGAATAAGACCTTCATCTATATAAACTTGAGTTAGTTTTATCACTTCAGCTGAAATTTTTACATTTTTCCCATTTTTCAATAAAGCATTCATTTTTTTTTTAAATCTTCATTTGATACCGTACTGATTTCTTCTGCATTTATTTCAGAATAATAGACATCATAGTAACCAATCGTATCCCAAAAATCTTACGGTCTATTTTAGGAAAATATATAAGATAATCTATTTTTTCAAGTAAATTTTTTATAAAGTTTAATACAGATTAGGGCTCTAATAAGATTATATTCTCTGATAAGGATAAAAATTAACAACGGGGGCTTTTTCTTCAAAAATTCTGATAATAAAAAAATTTAAAATTTAATTTTACCTAATTTTTATTAAATTTATTAAAAACGCTTCCATTTTTCTTCTAATTGTGGGTCTGTAAGGGTATTCATGATATACTTTGCGAACTCATCACCAGTAGCTCCATCTTCTCGACCAGTAATTGTTATTTTCTTTTCTAGCGTTGCACAAATATCAAGCGCCATTTCGAGCTTTTTCGCTTTTTTAATAAATCCTATATGGTTCATAAGTAAAGCCGCTGCTTTGATAATGCTCGAAGGATCAGCGTATTGTGCCCTACCATCTTCTACCATGCGGGGGGCTGAGCCGTGAATCGCTTCAAACATAGAATATTGTTTTCCAATGTTCGCAGAGCCCGCAGTTCCAACGCCTCCTTGAATCTGAGCCGCCTCGTCGGTAATGATATCCCCATAGAGGTTTGGAGCAACAAATACTCTAAATTGGCTCTGTCTTGCTGGATCTATTAGTTTAGCCGTCATAATGTCGATATACCAATCGTCCCATTCTACTTCTGGATAATCCTTTGCCACTTCCTCTGCTAAAGCAAGGAATTTTCCATCAGTAGCTTTTACAACGTTTGCTTTGGTAACTACTGTGACCTTGTTAATATCGTTCTTTTTAGCGTAATCAAAGGCTAATCTGATAATCCTATCTGCTCCTTGCGATGTAATGACTTTAAAATCAAAGGCTAAATCATCAGAGATGTTTATGCCTTTAGAACCTAATACATAAGCTCCTTCAGTATTTTCTCTGAAAAACATCCAATCGATGTTTTTTTCAGGTACTTTAACTGGACGAACGTTTGCAAATAGATCCAATTCACGACGCATGGTTACATTTGCACTTTCGATGTTTGGCCATTTATCTCCCTTTCTTGGTGTTGTAGTAGGCCCCTTTAATAACACATGGCACTTTTTTATTTCTTCTAACACATCGTCAGGGATCGCTTTCATTACTTTTGCTCTGTTTTCGATCGTCAACCCTTCAATTACTCGAAGCTCAACTTGTCCATTCTCTACCTCTTCTTTTAACAAGAATTCTAGTACGGCTTGCGCGTGTTTTGTAATAAATGGTCCGATACCATCGCCCCCAACGAGTCCGATGATAATTGGTTTTATCGATGTGTAATCAACCCAATCTCCGGCCTCTTTCATCCGCTCTACTCTTTCTAACTGCTCTTTTACAAGTTTCTCAAAGTGGATTTTCGCATTTTCAATAATCTTATCCATTTTTGATTTCCCTATTTCTTTTACTTTTTACTTTTCTATTAATCTATAGTATGTGTAGCTTATTTTTTCATATAAATTTTTACCATTAATATTTAATGGGAAAGAGTTCCCTTAAGATATAATTAAATATGGGTATTTATAACCCGTATAGATTCATTTATTATGAAGCAGTAATAACTAATGAAAAATTTTAAGGAAAGAATTATATATCTATAGCTCTATAGATTATATATGAATACATCAATACAAATTACTAAAGATACATTGGAAAAATTAAAACGATTAAAAAAAATAATAAAAGCTTCTACTTATGATGATCTTATAAATGAACTCATTAATAAAGCTCAAAATGTTCCTGATACAATGTTTGGTATCGATAAGGGAAAGATAAAAAAATTTTCAAAAGAGGATAGAATTGCCTTCCGAGAATACTGAATATTTATTGGACACATATGCCTGGGTTGAATATTTCATAGGTAGTGATGAGGGAAAAATTGTTGAAAAACTAATAGAATCAGAAAAAATCTATACTTCGATTATTTCCATAGCAGAATTATCAGATAAATATTATCGAGAAGGTTTAACGGATGAATGGGAGGGCCGTTATAAATTCATCGTTTCGAAATCAAATATTATACTTTGTACCATGGAAATTGCTAAAAATGCTGGTCCAAGAAAATGGGAGCTACGTAAAACGATTAAAAAAGTCGGACTTGCAGATGCGATAATAATTGAAACTGCGTTTCAGAAAGAACTTATAGTTATCTCAGGAGATCCTCATTTTAAAGGTTTAGATAATATTCTGTTTTTAAAATGAACTGGTAACTTATGTATTTATCTGTTAAAAAAAAAAAATAGAGTGAAAATTTTATGGGAAAAAAGATTCTGAACGCCGATTCAGAATTCAGAATCAGTTATTTTATGTAAAAAAATATAGATTAATCCGTAAATAGAATTTCGTCCCAAGGTTGTCTATAGAGGCCTGCGCGTTGGCGTTTCTGATCAAATACATGTCCCATCATTCCAATTGAGCGTCCAAGTACAAATAATCCATTTAGAGCTTCGCTGAATATTACATCTTCAATCTCTTCTTTAGTGAAATCTAAGTTTTCTAGCAAATCCAAAAAGGTTATACCGATACATCCATCTACATTCAAAATTAAATTATTTCTTTTGGATGTGGTAAGTTTCTCGACTTCTAGGGCGTAATCAAGGTGGGGATGTTTTTCAAAGTTTTTAAAGACAAATTCTTTCAATAATTGAACTCGTACATCAGGATTTTGAACTGATTTTATTCTATGACCGATTCCAGGGATATTAATCTTTATGACATCTTTCATATAACCCATAAATTCTAAGGGTGCCATCCCTTTTTGCAATGCTTCCCTGAAGTATTTAGCTGCGTTTGAAATTGCTCCACCGAATCTCGGGCCGATCGTGAGAATTCCTGAAGCAAGTGACGCCATTAAGTCTTTACCTGCGCGCGCTGTGACAATTGCGTTGTGAGCTCCTGAAACCGCGGGACCGTGGTCGGCTGTCAATTTAATTACCATTTCGATAAATTGTTGAGCAAACTCTGGTAACTCTCGTTTAAACCATAAAAGTCCAATCACATACCCAATTGATTTGCTTTCTCTGATTATTTTGTCTAATCCAATACCAGCAAAAGTTGGTACATCTCCTCTATCATCTGAAATAGTCACTACTACATCGGTCGGTCTTCTTACCTTTCCTAAGCGAATCGCAGTATTGTAGTCCATTGGAACTTCTGGAGGTACGAATTCGTCAATAGGATCAAT
>DAOUUT010000027.1 GCA_030668025.1 Promethearchaeota archaeon | reverse complement strand
AATTTTTGCTTTCTTATTAAAATTCCCGCAATTAGACCAACAGAGATTAAAATTATAAATGCTAAAGCTACTAATACTTTACTAGAGATATGAGGAAAATATAATGATTGAAGCAATTCATCATTTATTTGACCAATCATAAAAAACACAAAAATATCTTGCACTTTTTTATAAATTCATAAAATAAATAAGGTTTAAATTTTTATTCTTTTTAATTTTATCGTTATGTAGCAGCAACTCTCTTAGGAAATTTGGATTGTGCTTTAAGATTTTCCTGTAATAATTTATTTACCAACTTGAATCTTTTGTCTCGGAAATCTTTTTTATCCCATAAATTATTTAATTCATGAGGGTCGTTTTTAGGATCGTAAATATCGCCAAAATCGTCTAACCCTTCGTAAACAGTTAACTTATAATCTTCAGTAATTAAATGCCTTATCCGAGCTTCCAGAGGCCCGACCTCTTCGTCGTTCTCTATTAATACGCAATCTCGTATTTTCTTAGCTGGATTTTCTAAGACCGGAGACATATCAAAACCTTGCATATAAGGTGGGTGGTGTCGCTCTTTTACATTTAAAAGGTTAAGAATAGTTTTAGGAAGATCAATAGTGCTAACTAAAGATTGAGACACTCCTGGCTTTGTTAATCCGGGTACTTTCCAAATTAAAGGGATGTGACAAGGTCCTACGAAAGGACATGGTCCTTTGAATAGTAGCCCATGATCACCCATTAAATCGCCGTGATCGCTGGTAAAAATTACGATTGTATTTTCAGAATACCCCAACTTTTCTAAAGACGCTAGTATTTTACCTACGCTATAATCTATGTACGCAATAGCCGCGTAAGTTAAAGCAGTAATCTTGCGTACCTCTTCTTCAGTTGATTCTCGCAAGAACGCTTTTTTAAAAGGTGGATTTTTTAAATGATATCCTAAATATTTATGGCGATATAAATTCTTTGCATCTTGAAAACTTGCAGGGAGTTCAATATCTTCTGGTTTATACATGTCTCGAAATCTCTTAGGTGGATATAGAGGATAGTGTGGGTCTGGAAAAGAGCAATGCAAATAAAACGGTTTTTCACCATAATCACCCTTGGCATATCTTTCGAGGAAAGCAATTGTTCGTTCTTGAACATAGGTAGTATTGTATAAATCTTCTGGTATTCCATCGCAATATAAACTGAAAAGGTTGTCGTAATTCTGAACTCTTATTTTCATTTCATCTGCAATTTTAGGGGCTCTTTCTTCCAACCATTCTGTATAATGGCCAGCGCACACAGTACCATTTCCAGAAATCACTTCCACTTCGTCGTAACCATAATAGGGGAGGGGAAAATTCTTTCCCACAGGATCTTTTTTACCTTTATCTACCGACCAACTAAACAAACTTTCAGCAGACTTAGTTTTTTGTTTATATGGCCCGAGCCAAAATTGATGGTGTATTTTTCCAATAGCCGCAGTATGCCAACCTCTTTTTTGAAGCGTTTTTGTAATGGTCGGAGTATCTTCGGGTAAATTAATTCCGTTGCTTCTAACGCCATGCACATTTGGATATAGTCCTGTGAGTAATGTTGCTCTATTAGGCATGCATATGGGATTAGTACAATAGTAATTAGTGAACCTCACGCCTTCACTTGCCAACCTATCGAGATTTGGAGTTTTCAGAATAGGATTTCCAGCACATCCTAAATGATCAGCTCTTTGGGCATCAGTTATTATAAATAAAACATTAATTTTTTCGCTCATAATAATCAGACAGAAGAAATTTTTTTTTAAAATTCGGTTTTAAGGTATAATTTAGATTTCGATGTTTAGAAATATAAAGGTTGGTATATAAAAAAGAAGAAAAGAAATTCTATTTTAAGTCATGGGTTGAAAAATTTTCTTATCTATTAAAGAGAATATCGTTTCGATATCCTTTGAATTAAATCCTTTTTCTCTCATTAGTTGAGTAGTATAATAATAATTTTTTTTATTTGTTTTCATTAAAAACAAGGCTCTATTAATCATTTCCTTCTCATTAGTTGTAATTATAGCTTCACCCGTTCCTACTAACTTTAATGGATAAAGAAAAGCTGTTCCCAAATGTTTTTTGATTAAAACTTCAATTTCTCTTAAGGGTCCTAACTCACCACTGAATTCTTCAAGCAAAGTGCCATATTTTTCTTCGATTTCGTAGGATAAAGCATTAATTGAGTTATAAAAAAGTTGAGAAGGGAGTTCCTTCATTATTAGAATTATTCTGAATTGCTTAAATTCTGCCATCAAGATTTTTGAATTATGATAGTCAAGCTTGATAGTTTGTGAGTGAACCTTAGAGCCAGAAAGCTCTATTCCAAAGGATCGTATTGCTTCAAGAAAACCAGAGAGTAACAACGTATTCATCTTTTTTTCTACGAAAACTTGATCGTATACATTTAAAGAAGTATGCTTCTCTATAATAAGCAAATAGTGCAAATTCAAAATATCCATGCATCTATTGTAGATAACTTCTTTCCGAGCAGCGCTCTTTTTCCTAATTTTTTTAATTAGCACGTAAGACGATGCTGACAGCGCAGAAGTTAATCCAATAACTATTATGACTGAAACGACTAAAAACCAATCTATTTCAGAAGGTAAAGTGATTACAAATATCTGAGTTGTAACTCCAGCGTCGGTACCGTTGAACCAATATATGTAAGCTTTATAATCTCCATCTAAAGCACTTGGCAGGATAATGTAAGTAAAAGAATTTGATTCTGAAGGTAGGGTTTTATTACTCGTGTAAATTTTATCGTGAAATGGGTCGTTTAAAACAAAAGTATAATTTCCTTTTAACAAGGGCTCTGAGATAAAGAATTTTAATTCTTGACCTGCTAAAAATTCAGTGCGATCAACATCTAAAGTGAATGAAATTTTACTTGAATTAGCGGATATTAGCCAATCAGCCCCAGTTATAAGGGTATTATTCGGAATAAAAATAAAATGATCAAAATCATTGATTAGAATTTGAGATGTAATATCAATACCATCCCTATTCACCCTAATACCAATCCAACTCTCGGGATAATTGAATTTAATTGAATAAGTACTAAAATACCTTATAAATGTGGGGTTTACTGTCCAAATTTTATCTCTATACTCTTGTATATTAACATTCGCATTGGAGTTCAAGTTTTTTATTAATTTAATATGATAAAACACATTAAACACAATATTAATAGAAGAATTGTTTTCAATATGAATTTTAATGAAATCTTCTGAAGGAGAAAAGTTAATCCCCGAAATAATCAAATTTCCAGATCCAAGTAAAATTGAGTTTGAAATTTGATAAGCTCCATCAGTAAGTCTCGCAGCCATATTAATTTCTTCTGGAGAATAGCTCCTATCCACTCTTTGTATTAACTTATATAAATAAGTAGAATTTTGAATTCCATCAAGCCATTGCGAAATATATTCAGAAGAGTGTAAATTAGGATTCGTAGGATCTTCTTCATTGGAAGCCCAATAATAATGAGTAGAGGCATTTACTATGTTAGAGCCATTTAGTACCAAAAAATAATTACCCGTAGAGAGAGAGATGGGATTTGAAAAAGTCTGTAAATACCATCCTGGAATTAGAGAAACATTAAAATTAGCTGACCTATAAATAGTAGAATTGGGTTTATTATTTAAATTATCATATCCCCTTAATTGAACATCAATTAATTCAGTAGTTTCAGAAGTTTTGTAACCATATATGTATACGCCATAAATTATTGTTGCTTCTGTGAGATTAATTTGTACACCAAGACCATACCTTTTTAATGAAGAACTTTTTGTATAGATATGACCATAATGACCATATTGTTGGTCTTCAATTGTTTTTGTTTCTCGCTCTAACTTAATATCAGTGAAATTCAATTGAATGTCAGTAAGATTCCAAGAGGAGGAAGGTATCTCAATATCAATTGAATCTACATTTTCATTAGTGCCATTTCTTTCCCCAAACTCAAGCATTGAAAAATTAGTTGGAATGGTTAAAGAATCTCCATTACTTTGAGCGTTGGCGTTATTTAGGCGTAAATTTAACCCAAGTAAAAAAACTAACAATGTCATATTAATAATGATTAAAACTTTTGTTTTCCTCAATATTAATCCTCAATTTTTTCTACTAAAGTGTAAAATTCCTTAAGTCTTTTTATATGTAATATAAAATCATCTATTTAAATGTATGAGGGATAAATTTCTCTACTTATTCGTGGAACAAAAAAGACATTCATTATTAAATTTATTTTCTTTTAAATTATGTAAAAAAGAGATATTATATTAATAAGGAGACTTTTATTTTTCAATAGAACAATAGAAATTTTCAATTATCATGGCAAAGAAGCCGCTAAAAAGACCAGAATTACTTGCTCCCGTACAAGATTGGGCTTCTTTAAGAAATGTTGCTGGATTAGCTGATGCTATTTATTTTGGCGTCAAGAAATATAATATGAGAGCTAAAGCTAAAAATTTCGAAAGAGGCGAACTTAAAGAGATAGTAAAATTCTGTCATCATCAAAAACCACCATTGAAAGCGTATTTGGCTACAAACATCTTAATCTACGATTCTGAATTGCAAGATTTAGAGAAATTGATATTAGAAGCAAAGAAAGCGGGTATAGACGCTATAATTGCTCACGATTTAGCGGTGATAAAGTTTGCTAAACGCGAAAAACTAAGATTTCACATCTCAACCCAAGCAAACGTATCTAACGTTGAGTCTGCTAAATTTTTTGAAGATTTAGGCGCTGAGAGAATTATTTTAGCCAGAGAGCTATCTCTTAAACAAATAAAGCTTATTAAACATCATTTAACTAAGACGCAAATTGAATGTTTTGTTCACGGCTCGATGTGCACTTCGATTTCAGGTCGCTGTTATCTATCAGCTACAATTTGTGATTCTGAAGAGTTTTCAGCAAACCGAGGTAATTGTGTTCAGCCGTGTAGAAGAGAATGGCGAGTAATTGACGATGAAAATAACGAATTCATATACGATGGGCAAATGTTCTTGAACGCAAAAGATCTCTGTATGATTGAATATATTCCAGAATTAATTGAAGCAAATATTAATGTTTTCAAAATTGAAGGTAGAATGAAAGATCCACTATATATAGAAACGGTAACTAAGTGCTACCGAGAAGCAATAGACAGCTATTTTGAAAATACTTTCTCAAAAGAAAAGGTTCGCGACTGGTTAGAAAAGTTAGCTAAAGTCTATAATCGCGGGTTTCACACAGGATTTTATTTTCACAGACCAACAATTGAAGATGTTGAATTAGAACGCAGAGGAAATATATCCCCATATAAAAAACACTATCTTGGAAAGATATTATCGTTTAACGAAAATAGCATGACTGCAAATGTATTAATTGAAATTAAAGAATTTAATCTAGAACTAGGAAACGAAATTATTATCACAGGCGATAACACTTATCATCATCAAAAAATTAAGCATATGGTCTTTAAAGGCGAAAAAATTAAAAATATTTATAAAAAAAGATACGATAACCCTTTTAAAGTAAACATGCGCTTAAGTAAGAAAGTTAGGAAAGAAGATAAAATTTATATCGTGTATCGGACATAAATCAAATGTTTTAAATTAAAAATCAATAATAAATAATGGATTAAGGCGGAGATTTTTTATGGAATTTGAAGAAAAAAGGAAAAATTTAGTAGAAAACCTTAAAAAGCGAAATATTTTGACCAAACCGAATGTAATTAAGGCAATGTTAAAAGTCCCCCGCCATAAATTTTTACCTGAAGGTGCCATATCTTCGGCTTATATAGATTCTCCACTTTCCATAGGTAAGTCGCAAACTATTAGCGCTCCACACATGAACGCAATGATGTGTGAGTTGTTAAAGCTAAAGGAAGGTGATAAAGTTCTAGAGATTGGAACAGGTTCAGGATATCACGCCGCTTTGTGTGCAGAGATTATTGCCCCAAAGAGTTCACAAAATCCCGGACATGTATACACAATAGAACGACACTTAGAGTTAGCAGATAGAGCTGAAGAAAGTTTAACTAATACGGGTTACGGAGATGTTGTTACGGTTATACGAGGGGACGGTACGTTAGGATATCCAGAAAAAGCACCTTACGATAAAATTTTAGTAACTGCATCATCTCCTAAAAAAATACCTCCTCCCTTAAAAAAACAATTAAAAGAGGGGGGAATTCTTTGCATTCCTGCCGGTTCTAAAGAATTGGGTCAAGATCTCTATATAATTTCTAAAAAAGGAAAAGATTTTGATTACGAGAAGATTACTGGAGTTAGATTTGTTCCTTTAATTGGTAAATATGGATTTGATTAATTTTATGATTACTTACAGTTTTTAGAATTAAGAATATTAGAAAGAACAATACTAAGAAGAACTTTCTTTTACTCTCTTCGCCATCAGTTTTTTACGGATATTTTTAACAAATTCATTATTATCAATCTCTTTCTTTAGAGATCCATTTGAATATGTAAAGCCGTTTTTTTTCCCGTTTTTATAATATCCCATAATATTCAGAACCAGAGTAAAGATTATGAACTATATTTGATATTAGGATTTAATATATTTAAAGCTTACATTTTGATAAGTTATTATACAGATCTGTAGATAAGTAAAGAAAAATCTTATTTGATGTTAATACTAATTTCATACTCAAAAATTTTCTTAAGTTTAAATCGAGGTAGGACATTTATCCCTTGATATATCTTTTTATAACCCTCGTCAGTAAACGCGTATGCAATTATCGGAAATTTATATATTTTTATGGAATCTGTATCCGCTTTAATTTGACTAGAAAACGAATATTCAAAGTTCAACTTATAAGATTCGTCGTAAGCTTTAAAATGGTGACCGGAGTATTCAAATGATTTTAATAGTGGATTTTTATTTCCCTCTATAAACAAAACTTGGTTACTTTCCCATTCAAATTTATTAGGATCACCGTTGAAAAAGAAAGGAAGGTCTACGCCTAAATATAATTTTTCTAGTATCCTTTTTAACACCTCTTCTTCTCCAGAAATTTTTTGAAAATTACCTTTTATTGTAATAACAATCTGATTTTCCTCAACCTCGATTATCTTAAGGATCCTACAAGGGTAGCGCTTACCGGATTCTGGATCTTTTACCGTTCCAAGCAGTTCTAATTCTAATATAGCGGATTTCCCATCTTTTTCATTTCTAATAACTTTAAATTCCCCGTCAGTAAATGTTCCGAATTCGTAATATTGATCAGTTTCAAGTTGTTTGAGCGATATATCGTTTTGAAAAAATCTAGTTCGCAACATGCTTTTCTTATAACGATCAACCATTACCTCGTCTTTATCTATTTCGTCGTCATCGTGATACGCTTCAGGCCACCTGGTTAAAGTATTTAAAAGATTATAAGATTTTGGTTTATAATCTAATTCAAATATAGTCCCTCCATCCGAGGGGTTTATATATAGGTTTAATATGTTAGATTCTATTATAACATCCATTTTACTGTCTTTATTGAAATCTATGGGAGAAATTGAGATATATTTGTTTGCAATGGAGTAGATTTCTGAATTCAAGAGATCTATAATATTTTCAGCGTTAATAAGGTGAACATACACGGAAAACCGCAAGAATTGCAAATAAACACCCCCGAATAATCCATGCCAGTAACTATCGTTACATTGCGCTTTATATATTTCATCCCAAGCTTCCGCTATCTTAGTTTTAATTTCGCTTTTATTTTCCTCGTTCTTTATTTTATTTACCTGCTTCTCAACTTGAATTAGTTTTTCTCGCACATAAAGCATTTTCTTGTGCATGTTATTAGATTCGGGATATTTAACCAAGAAATATCGCCAAAATCCCCCCTTTATAAATAAGTATTCGTCCTGTTTTTTCGGATCGTCTCTAAGAATTTTTCTAATTTTCTCAAAAGCTTTCCTTTCTTTAGTTGGTAAAACCCATTCTTCCATTTTGTCATAACTTGCTGTAGGTAGATATATTAATCCTCTTGCTGGAAATTCTTCCATATACTCCGAAAGAGTAATCGATTTAATCCATTTATTGTTTACAATTTGTTCGAAAAACGCTGGAATAAATGGTTTTCCTTCGTCTCCATCTTCATGACCTTGCCCCTCTACATAGCAGAATTGGTGCGTAGTACCCCAAACGCCCATTTTTTCAGCGTCAGAAATTAAAAGAGCAACCCTATCTCCTTTTTCATCGGCCATGTTTTTTAGATAATCAATGGATAAGTAAGTGGGTTTCCATGGCGTTAGATATCTTAATGTTTCATTAATTGGAAAGATTCTAAGCGTTTTCCCCTCATCTTCAGTTATGTATGAATAAAGGGTATCTTTCTCAGTTATTCCAGTAGATCTGAAATGATTATCGTCAACGATTGTATATTTCAATCCAACTTCACTTAAAAACGAGGGATAATTTGGTTCCCAAACTCTTTCTGATAACCAAGCCCCTTTTACATCTAATCCAAACTCTTTTTTTATTAGATCAGATAGCTTCTTTATTTGGGCGATTTTGTCCCTATTAGGTATAATTGCAAAAATCGGTTCGTAGTAACCCCCACCAATTATTTCAATTTGCCCTCTTTTTGCCATAACTTTTAACATTTCTATAAAATTTGGCTTATTATTTAAGAACCATTCCAATAAGTTTCCTGAAAAGTGAAGAGTAATCTTTACCTCAGGATTTTTGAAAATGTTCTCAATTAAGGGTTTGTATGACTTTTCATAGCAGTCCTCAATAACAAATTCGAAATTGTCTACTGGTTGGTGAAAGTGGAAAACTACAGGTAGGTGAATCCGTATTTCGCTCATAATTAGTAAATAACAACTTTTTTTATTATAAAAAAATTAAGATTTGATGGCTTTAAATTTATTTGGTAAATAAAATATAGGCAAAAAGGAATTCCAAAAATCTTAAGATAGTATTTAATTTAGAAAATATATATAAGATGGCTAGTTAGAAATTTATCTATAATTATTAATATTAACTTAATGATGAATATGAGAAATTATTATGATAAGAATTTGATTCAACAAGTATTTAACTCAAATGAATTTAAAGGATGGCTTCTTTCAAGAAGATGGTTTGGAGATAAATCGTCGCTATCAAATTTAGCATTTAGAGTCACACTATCCTACTTCAAGATTGTGTCAGAAAGAATTTTTTTAACAATAATCGTAATTAATACTCAAGAATATACAAAATCTTATTTTCTACCTATGATATCTTACGAAAAAATTCAAGAAATCCTTGAACCAAGGGAAAAAACAAGCGACAACATTGTAAAATTAACAGAAAATACGTATAGTAAAATGGTTGCTTTAAATGTATATGATAAAAAAAAAGAGAAAATTATATCTCTTAACCTTGTTGAGGCGGAGCATTGCGTATATTTCTGGAAAAAGATGTTATTTGATAAGAAAATAACTGAAACCTTCCCCGCCTTGTCTATGGAACTTAAGCTTTATTCTGAGCAATTTGATGATGAAATTAACATGACAAAAGTACGCAACCTCATAGAAGCTAGTTTGTATCCTGAAAGATATGAATATGGATTAGAACAATTGGGTGGTGGAAATACCACAAATTTACTATTTTCATTAAAAATTTACAAAAAAAGTGCCAATAAAGAATCTACTTCGTACATTTTAAAATCATATAAAGATTTTTCAGGAAGTTTAGAACCGAGAACTTTATTTGTATTAGTTAAAAATAATTTTCCAAATGCGCCCAAAATATATGGAACCATTAAACTCCAAGGTAAAGAAACAATTGGTATACTGGAAGATGTTCCAAATATTGGAAATCTCGGTGACATTTACTGGAACGAGGTTAATAAAATGATGAATGATGTTTTTAAGAGAATAAATGACGACTATTCCTATCTTAATAAAGAGGATATGTCCAATATGATTAAAAAACATTGTGTTGAATCACTAAAGGTTTCTGAGAATATTGGATTTCAGATTAAGAAATTACACAAGGCTTTGATCTCAACAGACGATCCCCTTTATTCAAAAGAGATGGTAGATAGTAAAGATTACTTAAAAAACTATACGGATAATTTAAATTCCATGATAAGTAAAATCCAGGATTATACGAGTAAAAAGACTGAAGGAGCTTTTTATAACTCGCCAAAAATTACTTCAATTTTCCTTGATATTAAGGATATCATCGAAAAATTTCGTTCTGAATTTGAAACTGAACAGATCACTATACAACCAGTTCACCAGGACCTCCATTTTCAACAAATTCTATACGACAAAAACAACGGTGATTATAAGTTCTATTTCATCGACTTTGAAGGAGATCCTCAACTTTCTCAAAAAGAAAGGAAAGATAAATTCCCCATTGAAAAAGATTTAGCGAGCTTTCTAAGATCTTTGAGCTACATTAAATTTAACGCTCTAATTAACTTCATTGAAAAAAAAATTGTAGATAAAAAAAAATTCGAAGTTCCCGAAGAATTCCTTTTTGGTCTTTATTTTAGAAAGTCAAAAATTAGTAAAAAACAAAAAACTTTGGAAATGGCGTTAAACCTCCTTAATTTATGGGAGAAAAAATTAATGGGAAAAATATTCGATAAAAAACTTAAACTTCACTTTACATTAATTAATAATTTTACAATAGAAAGAACATTACACGAATTAAATTACGAGCTTCTCTTTCGGCCAAATGATACGATTATTCCTATCCTTGGTTTAAAAGAAATTATTGATAAAAACTGATTTTTTTCTTCCATTCTACTCTAATTTAGGAATTTGCGCAAAACTGTAGGAATAATGAGACGAAGAAATTTCCAACTCTTTGATTTCATTTCTATATTTTTGGCGTAAACTCTTATTACCTTTCATTTCTTCTTCAATATAATTTGAGTTTAACTCTTTTTTCTTAAATAGCCGCCATAGAAATCCTTCAACGAACTTTTTCGGCCCAAATTTTTTAGTGGTTAATAAGTAATTATTATCGTCAAAAAAACTATTAAAAAATCCTAGATTTTCGCAAAAATCAACCTTATATCGTAGGTCTTCTTGCTTACCATAGATCCTTGCAATATCGTTTATTAATCTCGCCAATTTATCGCCAAAGTTTATTTGATCCTTTTCTTCTAGTCCTTCAATTAAATTTCTTAGAAAACTTTTTTTAACAACAACCAAATCACGGTCATTTAGAGACTGAATTGCTGTTTTATTTTTAATTAAGTATTTGGAAAGCTCTAAATAGTTTTTTATTAAATTAGTTTTCGAGATACCCATCCTTTCCTTCATGATGTCTAAATGATCGTTCAATTTTTCATCAATTCTAATTGTAATTACCTTAGTTGATTTTTTTGACTCATTAATTTTGCTCATTTAAGATCGCCTTTTATTTCCTCAATTGTAGTTTTTGTATGCATTTAACATTATATGTTAATATTGTAATTCTTGTATTTTAATTAATGTATTTTTGGGATAATTAAGTGGGAAATTTTTGGCAAATTATGAGCTCTTATCTCTTCGCTTATTTCACGAGAAATGTAACATTTTATCTGTGTAATAGTGCTCAATTGCTCAGATCCTAAAACAACAACTAGTAGTTTCGAAATTTTGTTAAATTATTTTGACATTAATAACAATTAGTTGATTTTTTAATATCGTTTTAAAATGTAATATATTAAATAAACAACCTTTTGATTAAAAGTAATGGTCAATAATTTAAAATAGTTAAAAAATGATTTTATTATAATTATAAATCAAAGAGATTAAGAAAGATTTCCAAATAATTGAATAGTACCTTGAAGAATAAACTATTTTAAAGAATTTTATTTTAACTATATTATATGGTATAAAATGTAGTAAATAGTAACTTTTATAGTAAAAAGTTATTAAATGAATAATGAAATAGACTTAAAAGCCGAAATATATTTTGTATTAATGTATTCCAAAATAAAAAAAGACTTAAAAAATTTGTTTAGGATTGAAAAATTATTATGGAGATGAGCGAAACAAATTTATCCGGTTCTGAATTAATAAATTCAGATTTAAAAAAATCAGAAATCCATGGACCATTAGAATTAGAATTGTTTGATAAAAATCATAATCTGATCGCAATAGGATCTGACAAACAGATCGAAAAGGTTGCAAAAGCACTCTCTTCAGCGACGAGACGCCGGATCCTTTACCGAATCCAAAGTTCAAAGGAAGGGTTGGATGTTTCTGATATCGCTAAAATTTTAGAAATGACCGAAGCTAATATTTCTGCCCAAGTTAAAAAACTACAGGAGGCGGATTTAATTTATTGTGAATATTGTTCTGGTCAGCACGGAGTTCGAAAAATTAGCAAATTGAAATTCGAAAAAGTAGTAATAAAATTCTAACTGTCCTATTTTCTTCTTTTACATGAAGAAATCACTTAATTGAGAAATAAAATCACTTAAAGTGAGAAACTAATGTATTTTTAATTTTTTCAAAATGTCCTAAATTTACTTTTTGAATGTCGTTTAAAGTATCGGTTAAACCAGCTTTTTCAATTTTTCTTACAATTTTGAAATACGGACTTTTTTTCAGCTCTTTAATTAGAGTTTTGTTTTCTTCGAGATCATTTAGGAGATATCCAGTACAATTTATTTCCTCAACACGTAAAATGGTTTGGATAATAGCTAACAACATTGTGTCGAATGTAATTCTTAATATGATTTCCCTATCAAAATCTTTTTTTATATTTTTCAAATATTCTTTAAGCAATGATATCGATTCTTTAAAGAGCTCAATTGAACTACTTCCAATTTCTTCGATTTTTTTTTTTATATTCGGGTTTTTAGTAGCTGTTAGGCATATTGCTGAGAGTGTTTGATATTCCGCGACAAAATGAATAAATCTAGCTTTAGCGTTAAGCATCGTCTCTTGAGATTCTTCCTCATCGAATAAATCTCCTAAGTTATCCCTTGATTGTTTAAAATAAGTAGCTATAGTATAAAATTTATCTGCAGCAGCTTCAAAGTCTTTGTTGATAATTAAATTTTGTGCTTGTTTTTCTTCTTGTTGATATAATTCATCAAACTTATTGATTCTCATTACCGCCTTCAAAATTAATTGTTTGCCTAAATCTTTTGTTATATGAGACCGCTCAAATGATTGCCCCGCTTTCAATAAAAGGACCGAAGCTAAACTATTATAATCTTCAGGATCAGATTTATAAAAATAATCCCCAGCTTTATTCCAACTTTCACCAGCAGTTTCCCAATCTTTCATTCTAAAAGAGATATTACCTAATTGGACTAGTAACTTTGCTGATATCTCGTATAAATTTAATTCTTCAGTTTTACGGATTATCGATTTTAGGCGATATATTGCTTGAATATTGTTTTTGAATTGGGAAATAAGTTGGATTATTCTTATATATAATTCATCTAATTTGATATAACCTCCAATATCAAGATAAAGTTGGGCTGCTTTCTCGTATTCTTCTATAGCTTTTTCGCCTTCTCCTTTATCAGCTAAAGTTTCGGCTATATCAATTAATTTAATTGCTTCAATTTCTTTTTCTTCTTTAAGTTCATTATTATTCATGTTCGCACTTTCCTATTTACTCGTAAATTATTATGAGTTTATCATATAGTAAATCTGGTTTGCTATTTACTGAATAAGTAATTTTATCAAAATGTGTAATTATTATAGTTATTGTAAAAAAATAAGCCTATTTAAATTTTGATTATGTGATATTTGACTCTTTTTCAGTATTTTATAATTTGTCTAACAATTTGATATTATTATTTTTCAACACTTTCTTAAACTCTAATGCTTGATAAACAGACGAGAAGCACTCTTTAGCGTCTTCTATCGCCCCATAAAATAAAAAGTTAGAAAACCACGATGCTATAGCCATTATACTAGCTTTTCGATATTTTGTGTGGAATCTTTTATTTAATCTCGGCGAGGATAAAGAAAAAAGAAAAAGAGTAGGTGCGGTACCAACAGGGAGTTTAAGAGAGCTACTAATTAATTGTTGAGTTTCGAGGATGTGGGCTAAGCTTTCGATATCAATTACCCCTCCATCGACCCAAATGTTCTCGATGCCAATTTTTTTCAAACCATCAATAATATTTGTATTTCCCGGTTGGTTATTTTCCGTTATGTATGAATATCTTTGCGTAGATGACATATTTCTTGAGGCTAGGATTAAAACGACGGCAGAAGTTATTTTGTTCTTTTGGAGAAGTTCAATTTCTTTCATATTTTTTAGGTTTGAAACAGCATTATATATAAATTCATTTGGTTTAACCCCATTTTCTGAAAGCCATTCAAGACCCGCAACTCTAGCCCCAAAAGTCCCCCCTAAAACAAAAGGGGTTTCAAATTTATCAAAATAAAACTCTAAATATTTTACCATAGCTCGAGGTGTAACTGCTGATATTTCAATTAAATCAGGAATTTTATATTGTTTAGCTAAAGCTTTTTGAGTGTTAATTCTTTTAACAGCTTTTTCTTCGTCAAAGATTTCTTCATTTTTACGATCAACCAAAGTTTGACTTTGATAAAACATCGTTCCAATCATCACGGGTGGTAAATCATAACCACCATAACCTAATTTAATATCACCATATGAAAAAAATTCTTGCGACATATTAAGATCATTTTAAAAATTCAATATTAAGATAGTATCATTTATAGCACTAACACTATTTAAAACTAATATTTATAAAAATATGTTTGGTTAAGATAGTTGTAATTAGAAAAGATGTAATTTTACACCACAATTTTTACATCGATTATTTCTTAAATCTTTAAAGCACTTTTCATGGTACAAGGTTTTACAGTTATTACACCTTAAGATTTCTTGGTCTTCTTCAAATATGAAATGACATACGGGACATGAGTTAAACAGCTCGTCAGAATTTAAATCCTTAAAATTCACTTTTTCTGCGTGAGATACCTCTGGTTCTTTAGGAGCAGGTTTTTGTTTTATGCGTGGTTTTATCAAAGAAGTTAATTTTTGAGCCTGAGAAACTTCAGTAGGGATTTTTAATAGATAAAAACAATGTGGGCACCGTACGGACCCGGACATTCTCAATTTTCTATCTTTTTGGGCGTCCGCCCATGAATTTAAGCAATGAATGTGATATGGCGTTTTACAGTTAGGGCAATATCGTCCGCTAATGTAAAATGAACTTTTTGTATATGGGTTTGTGTCGGAAAAACAAATCGAACATTTTTTGTAATCCCCTAAACCTCTTATTTGCTTTAATCGCTGTTCTTGATCTTTAGTTAAATCTTGAACTCTTAATAAATCAGCAGCAATTTTTCTTAGAAATGCAGGATTTTCAATCAGCGAACTATCTCCACCACCATAAGTTTTAATGTTAGAATGTGCTAGATCGTGAGCTGATTGCAACAAAGTTTGAGCATCGTTATTGTAGTAATACTTACCACCTGTTATATCTGACATTTTTTTTAAATCATTTAGGGTAGAAAGTTCTCCTAAACGAAAGGAATCTATTTTAATGTTTAATCCATGAGCAAGGCGAGCCATTTTCAAAGGATCTATTGCCATTTTTGTGTAGTTTCCGTCAGAAATAACAAGAATTCGAGGAATTTTAGCTGCGATTTTACGTAATTCTGAAATAATAAGTTTTATTGAAAGCCCTAAAGCTTCTCCCATTGATGACTTACCTGAAATATTTAAAGCATCTATAGCGTCAAAGAGATGACTCTTTACATTCGTAAAATCAACGATTTTCTTTGGTTTATCAGAAAAAGCAACAAGCGCGAAGGCACTAGAACTATCTTCTGCAAACCTTTCGCTGATTAGCTTTTTTATGGCATCTATACTACATTTCATTCGGTTTGGCTGATAATCTGTTCGATACATAGATCTAGAAGTATCAATACAAACAACAATGTTCTCAGGAATCCGTTCAGACAATGTTCAAATACCCTTACTACTTTTAAATATGCCCTTGATTATTTTATAAACTTTATATGAAACAATAAGAATAAATATTTATGTGTTTTATGAGTTCTTCACAAAACTAAAGTTTTATTAATTAGATATTTTACTATAAAATAAAGTCATAGACTATTAAAAAGCATAATTGATATTAGGTTCGTTGACAAGAAATGTCTGAAGAAGAGATAAAAAAGGTTGTAATTAAAGACTTCTTTAAAAGTTCTGTTATTATTAATGAATTATATGAAACATTAAAGTTCAAGCCAAATAGTCTTATAGGGATTGATCAGATTTCTAGCGAAAAATTAATTGAACATAATATAAATAACATTGAAGCGTTAGCCAAAGTTCCATTAGATAATCTTCCCAAGATAGAAGAAATTCCTATAAATGTTCTTACGAAATGGATCAAGATAGCTCGAGTATTAGAGAAAGCGATTAGAGAAAAGTTAAAAGCTCATAAAAAAATATTAATGATTGGGCTCGACAATTCGGGGAAAACATCTATACTCGCAGTGCTTCAGGATAAGTATTCTATAATTAAGTCCTTGATGCCAACAAGGGGGGTTAAACGCGAGAAATTAGATTTTTTCGGTTATCCAATACTCTCATGGGACCTTGGAGGTCAAGTGCAATATCGAGAGAAACTTTACTTTAATAAACCTGAGTTATTTTTTACTGAAGCTGATATAATTTTGTACGTTGTAGATACCCAAGAGATTGAACGATTTGCAGAATCAGCAAATTACTTCCGACAAGTGTTGAAAGCTTTAAAACAATTAAATGAGTTTCCCCCCATTTTAGTAGTACTTTCAAAAAGCGACCAAGATGTTCGCACCTCGCTCGAATGGCAAAATAACATATCTACAATTAAATCTAAATTTGATCAAATAATTGGGGAATATGAGAATGTTTCTATTAGCTATTCCGATACAACAATATATCAACGTGAAACGATAATGCAAATGTTTAGCGAGGCGTTAAAAAAGGTCTCTGATACATCCGAAATTATCGAGAATATTCTCGAAGATTTCATCCATTCAATCGAAGGTAAAGCTGCAAGTTTGATTTCCATGGACGGATTAATTTTTGGAAACTTCACAGACTCAGAGATTGACACTGCATTGTTAAATAATACCGCTCTAATTATGCAAACTCTCTCAAACTTCCACAATTCAATTGGATTAATTCGAGAGCCTTCGATAACGCTCAATTTTCCACTAAATGGGTTTACTATTCGAGGAGAAAAACTATTTGAATATTCAGAATTGAACATCCCCGTTTATTTATGGATCCTATCAGAAAATGTCGAGCTTCTTTACGAAAAAATCGATTACTTCAAGCAACAACTATTACCTCTAATTAACTTATTCCTTTAATTATTTTTCTTTTTAATTCTAACGATTAAATACCGAATAGGTTAAGTTTGTTAAAATAAAAAAATTTAGAAATTTAAAATTCTTTTCTTTATTCGTTTAAATCTTCCTTTGCTGAAAGTAAGTATTTGGTGCATTTATCCATCATTTCAATCGCGCTGTTTAAATTTTCCACAACTGAAGTTAGACTTTTTTCCTTTGCGATGTCTCGCCATTTTACAAAGCTTTCTTTATGAGAATCGTTGTGATTTGCCCAATGCTCGCATAATTTTGAAAGCTTTAATATTTGTTTATCAATCATATTTTTTAAGCCTGATATCAATCAATTAGATTCAATATGTAATTTAACTAATCAATAAGAATTAATATGCAATTTTAAACTCTGTGTTCTAAATTTTTTATAAAATTAAAATTAAAAAAAAGATAAAAAAAAATAAAAATTCAATTATTCTCTACATAATCGCTTAAGTAAGGTAGGATCAATGATTTCTTTTGGTTGCCAATCCCTTTCCTTAAGAAATTGCTGGATTTCTGTTTTCATGCTGATTGGGATATCTGCATCAACTCTAATGAATCTTTCTAAATCGTTTGGAAATTGAACGCCCTTGTATTTTCGTTCAAGGTCAATCCAATGAGATAATTTAATCATCCTTCCTTTTGAGTTGTCTGCGGGGCGTATTGCTAACTTTGCAACTAAGCAAATTGCCTGCTCTATGGTTTCTGCTGTTGTGAGTAAATGTTCTGGTCCGGGTCCAACCAAATGGCCGGCAGTACCATCTCTTGCGTTATACACTTTCCAAGTATCTTCGTCGTCAGATCGTCCTATATACATACGACGATATTCCGCTGAGTGAGGTCCAACAATTGCGGGAACTCCAAGTCCATTAGCAGAACTTGCAATACTTGCGGCTTTCTGACTCATCGCACCCCAAGCTACTCCGACAGCTCCAACTCTATTTAAGATATAATCAGCAATTTCTTCAAAGTTACCTCTAATTGAACGACGTGCGAAAATACTAGCTACCTTAACTGCCGCTCCTGTTATGTGAGGGTTCGAAACGCAACTTCCTACGTTTACTAGACCGCCACGATCGAAATCGCCTGAGTATCTGTCATATAAGGTTTTGCCTTCTTCGTCTTTAACGAGCCCTATGTCCATCGCAGCACACCCAGAAACAACTACTATATAGTTCCTCTTACAGAATTCTTCAGCAAGTATATACAATTCCTGAATTTCTTTACCGTAATTTGCACAACCGATAATAGCAACGATTCCTGGAATTTCACCAAGCACTATTGGAGCACCAACATTACGAATTTCAGTATCTTGAATCGGTCCTCTTCCAGATCGACAATTATACTTCTCATTTCTGATTTTGTCTCGTCCAGCATACATTATAAGAGTGAGAGGTGATACATCTTTCATACAGTCAGCCTCGCATCGGCCACAATCCAAGCACGCATCATAACATTGCTCTGCTAATACAGAAAAGTCTCCTTCTTTGGCTAATCGTACGCCTTCTACTATTGGTAGATCGTTAGGACAATTTCGTTGACAGTTACCGCACCCATTGCAATTCATCGCCATAGTTATACAACCGTCTTCGTCTGGAACCGCGCTTCTACCATTTCTTATAGGCTTTACTTTAACCGCAACTTCAGCAATAACTTTTCCTGCTTTTATTGGGTCTAGAATTAATGCGCCATCCGCTTTACCACTAACTAGATCGTCAATAATTTCTTCTGCGGGGTCATCAGTTCTGTCTGGTAACCCTGCCATTATCTTTTCATTCGTAGCAATGAAGGGAGCGCCAACGAGTTTTGCTTGCTCATAAGCGCGAAGATTTACGCATTGTTCGTCTACAACAACAACATCAGCTAAGCCCGAGCGAATGAAATGCATCTGACGGGAAAGCGAACCAACGATTTTTGCACCACTGTAATACCTTGTTAAATCGAGCGCTGTGCAACAAATTGCTCCTACATCCACTTTATCTTCTAAACCTTTTTCTCTCATATAATCGACTAATTCAATCCCTGGAGCTACATTGTGCCCAATCAACAAAACAGTTGCCTTGTTTTCGAAATCCATTGTACCCATGCCTAATTCTACGATTGGGACATCAGCGTCTCCACAGGGAAACCCATAAGCAGCAATTTGAACGGCATCACTTATCTCCATTCCTACATGGTCGCAAAGACCAGCTAGAAAAGCTTTTGATTCGTAGTCTAAGTAAGAAGCTTCTTGACCTGTGTGTCCCGCTGCTAGAAGATGTGTAATATTAAATTGAACCCAACTCATAGCCTCTTCTAAGTCTTCTAAAGTTTCCGGCTTCATTCCGACGATTAATCGGGTCATAGGCATTTCAATTGCGATGTTGTTCCCGAAATCTATAGGAACGTTACCATACTTTTCTTTTAGCCAATGAAGTAGATGGTCTCCGTGTGCAGAATGGCAACTAGCGCCTATGCAGCACGCAATTTCTACAATCTTTGCACATGCTCCTTCCATATTGATTCCGCATGCACCAGTTCTACCCTTAGAAAGATTACACTTTCCGAATGTGCATAAGCAACACATGTCGCAAATCGGCATATAAAAAGGCTTATACCTTTCCATAAGTTTAAAGAACCAGCTTCTAAGCGTGGGAATATGGGGCTTCATATGGGGACCTTCTGGCTCCCACTCTGTCTCATCACCGTAAGATACTTTGCCAGTAGTCAATTCAAATCCTTTAATTTGGCCGAGTGGACCCGAGTAGCTATCAATCTTTAATTTTGCGCCTTTCCTACTCATATTTTTCACTTATTTTTGCAATTTTTTTTTTTTTTTTGAATAATTATAAATAGAATTATATTTGATATTATTTTAAAATTTATATTTTTCTATTGAGAGAATAATTTAGTGAATTT
>DAOUUT010000304.1 GCA_030668025.1 Promethearchaeota archaeon | reverse complement strand
TGGAAACGAAAAAAAGGCCAGATATGCCTGCTTTAGGTTTATTAATCACTATTATTTTGGTCGTTTTATTCGTACTTTTCGCTGGTATTGGGTTTACTGCAGAAATTACTAATTTTATTTACTTCGTAGGTTTAGCATTTGTAAATTTTGCTGCCGTAAAATTAAGACGAACGAGAAAAGAGTTAGATCGTCCATTCAAAGCGCCTTTTTTTCCATTTTTACCAATTTTTATTTCCATTTGTTTTTTGACCTTTGCCGTAATATTAGGTGTTATTATTTCAATAGAAGCTCTAATTCTAGGGTTAATTATCTTTATTATTGGAATTGTTTTTCATTTATTAACGATTGCAGATAAATCGTCAATTACTTTGACTTTATGTGGTCTTAAATTCTTCTTTTTAGCCGTATTAGGAATGTTTATTTGGGTGATAAATAACTTTTCAGATGTAAACCCAAATTTGATACTAATAAATAGAATTTTGATTGGCGTGGGTGTATTTACTATTGTGACAATAATCCTCGACTTAATACCCCTCAAAGAATTAGCCTATTTTTATGTTAAGATAATGGATAAAGAAAAGGTCGCAATTAATATAGGCAACGCTCATATCATTGATTTAGGAAAAAAAAGATCCAAAATAATTCATTCTACAAATATAGTTATCACAATTATGCAATTTATTGCATGCGGTATTATTTTTAGTATAGCATATATTCTATTCGATAATTTATTATCAATCCAAGATATCGTTCTTATTATCGGTACTTCCATTACTTCTATTCCCAGTGCATCCGGCACTGCTCTTTTGATTTTGATACTAATAATTTTTGGATTATCTCTCTTCTTTTCCGGTATTTTGTTGTGGCAACGAAATAGGGAATTTAAATCTATAGGGATTTAATTTTGCATGAATTAATTAATTAATAACATTTATTTTCGAGAAAATGAGCTTACCAAAATTAAATTTACATATACATACCACTTATTCAGATGGTAAAAATACTATTAATCAAATTGTAAAAACTGCTATTAAATTAGGTTTAGATTATATTTGCATTACTGATCACTTTTCAAATTCATGGAAATCCAAGATTATACCCACACTTAATAATTTAGATAAAATTGAAAGGTATTTAGAAGAAATCTCTCACTGTCAGGCTTACATTTTAAAAAAGAATAGAAAATTAAATCTTTTTAAGGGAATCGAGATTGATATTAGTAGTTCCGAGAATTATATACTAAATAATATCCATCCCAATAAATTCGATTTAATTTTATTTGAATACCTTGAAAACCTTGAAGGAATTGCTTTTATTAAAAACTTAATTGAAACTTGGAAGAGAGATCGGCGTAATAGTAATAAATTTCCTCTATTGGGGCTTGCTCATTTTGATCCTTCTTTTTTTATGTTAAGTGGTTTCAATGTTTTGTTAGGTTTTTTAAAACAATATAACATAATAATTGAGTTTAATTCGAGTTATCCTCGTTTTTACTCTCGGAAATACGAAATTTTTTTTAATAAATTGAAAAAAAATGGTATTATGGTTTCAGTTGGATGTGATTCTCATCATTTGTCTAATTTAAAAGATGTTGAGGGGGCGTATGAGATGATAAAATACTACAATTTAGAGGATAATCTAAAGAATTTAATTAATTCATTGGAAATGAGAAAAAATTAACAATTTGAAACCGGGATATTATCTATAGATTCTGTTGAGATAATCCAAATACAATTTAAAGGCTCTTTCAAACGCGATATCAATTAATATCTCGCTTTGATTTTTAGGATATGCTAATATATCTTTTAAGCGTTCTCTACCAATGTTAAATATTTCCTTAAAAGTTATTAATTTGTCAGAAATAGAGAAATTATCGATCTCTGTAGCTGACATATTATGTTTCGTTTGCCATTCGTTTAAAGTAAACCAAGTAATGCTTCTCATTGCTAGTTCGGGTATTGAGATTTGCTCACAAACGAGGTTCGTTATTGCTTTTATCAACTTTAACTCTTCTGGTTTAAAATTAATTCTTGCGTAATCAATTTGAACCCTTCTAATCTCATCTTTATTAAAATTTAACGCATATGTCAAAATACACTCCACCTAAATTATCCTATATAATATTTCTACCTTCATGAATATAAAGGTTTAGGAATAATTATTCCCTAAAAATGAATTAGATTTTATCTTTATAAAGTAACTGAAAAATTTGGATATACATGTCAATATAACGAATCGATTTTTATAAGTACAGTAAAAGAAACTAAATGAATTACCTTTTTATTTAGAAAAATTATTTAATTTGTATGGAACTAAAAGAAAAAATTGAATTAGCTGCAACTTGGATTCTCGAATCTAAAAACTTAGTAGTTTTTACTGGCGCCGGGATCAGCACAGATAGCGGTCTACCGGATTATCGTGGACCCGATGGGGTATGGACTCGTCGCGACAAGGGCCTTCCACCTCCAAAATCCCCTCCCTGGGACCAAGTTCGACCGAATCAAGGACATTTCGCAATTGTGGAACTGTTAAAGATGGGGAAGCTTGATTACTTAATTTCTCAGAATGTAGATGGACTCCACGCGAAATCTGGGATTCCTTTCGAAAAACTTGCAGAACTCCACGGTAATTTATATTTCATGCAATGTTTAAATTGTGGAAAAAAATTAACATTTGAAGATGCGGGATGGGACAAAAAGAAATGGGGTCAAGGATATAGGACCGGAATAGTTCGAAAAAATCAGCCAAAATGTCCCAATTGTGAAGGGAGGCTTATTTCAAGTATAGTTAACTTTGGAGATTCTTTACCAATGGACGAACTCGAAGAATCAATGAGAAGATCTGAAAAAGCGGATGTATTTTTTGTAATTGGTTCATCTTTAGT
>DAOUUT010000078.1 GCA_030668025.1 Promethearchaeota archaeon | reverse complement strand
CTTAATAGTTACGATTCTCACAGTTATTATATTATTAATTGGAGGTTTTATCGCAATTGGAGAAATTAATGTTTTTGGTATAACTATTTCGGTTGGAGTTCTAGTTGCCTTTATTTCGTTGCTCTCTCAATTTTTCCGCCCTTTTATGATGTTATTACAAATGCAACAGATTATAGGGAGCGCTTTGGCAGCTTCAGATCGAATATTATCTGTATTGGAAGAGAGCGTAGAAATACCTGAGCCAATAAGTGCGAAAACATTTTCCGAACCTAAAGGAAATATAGAGTTTATTAATGTTAGTTTTGGTTATGTTTTAGATAATAATAAGGGAAAACAATCACCCAAAATTACATCTGGATCTCAATCACCTGACGCACGAAAACTCATGATGCAAAATCCAATGATTAAAAAAGCAATAGAAATGATGAAAACTTTCCCGGAACCATATTCTTCCTTCATGCTTAAAAACAGCATGGACATGCCTCAAAATGTTAGACAGAAATTGTTCATGAGTTTAATGGGAGCTAAATCCGAGGATGTTCCTAAAATAATTGACGAAATTTTAGACGAATACCATTATGCCGTTCCAAATACAGATTTGGCAGAAAAACATCCAGAATATGACACATCCTTTAAAAGTAAAGATAGCAAGCTAAAGAAAGGCATGCCTTCAAAAGATCAATATTCTATGGGGCAATTAATTCCTCCCGAAATGATCAAAATAATGGTTAAAAGCTTAGAAAAAATGCTTCGCTCAAAATCAGGTTTTAAACAACCAACTAGTGGTGGAATGGGAGGAGAAAGTCAAGGACTAATGGGGGGTGGCGGAATGCGTATGTCTCCTCAAGCAATTCTTGAAACCCTTGCCAGTATATCAATTCCTCCGGAGATCTCAAATAATATTCCAAAAGTAGTGAAAGATGCTATAGAAGAAAAAAAGAAGTTAATTAAACGTCAACAATCTAAAGGTTACATATTAAAAGATTTAAACTTAGATGTCCCTCCTGGTGCTACTCTGGCGATTGCGGGTGAAACTGGGGCGGGAAAAACAACGTTAGTAAAGCTTCTCTCTCGATTTTACGATGTAATTGACGGAAAAATACTCGTTGATGGGATCGATATTCGGGAAGTAAACAAAAAGGATTTACGAGGATTAATAGGATTTGTTCCTCAGGATGCCTTTCTTTTTACGGGAACTATCAAAGAGAATTTACTCTATGGCATTGATAATCCCTCCCCTGAAATCGAAAATAAGATGATTGAAGTTTCTAAATTCTTAGGATTACACAATTTTGTTGAGAATTTAAACAAGAAATACGATAAAAAATTAAAAGAAAATGCTTCTAACATTTCTATAGGACAACGCCAATTAATTGCTTTTGCTCGAGCTCTAATTACAGACCCTAAAATCTTGATTTTAGACGAAGCTACTTCTTCTGTGGACCCATACACCGAGACTTTGATTCAAGATGCTTTAAATAAAGCTCGCAAGGGTCGTACCACCATTATCATCGCACACCGTTTATCAACGATAAAGAATGCAGATCAGATAATCGTTCTAGGTTCAGATAAACACGGTATCGTAGAACAAGGGGACCATGAAAGTTTGATAGCTTTAAACGGCAAATATAAACGTCTTTTAGAAATGCAACGCCGAGATATTGAAATTAACAATCAATAATTTTTATTTTTTTAATTCTTAAGTGAAAAAACTTAATTAAATTCTTCTTTTCAGTTATTATTAATTAGATTAAATAATAATTTCAACGAAAAATAATGCCTTTCTTGAGTTATAAAGAGAAGAAGATCTTTTATCGGATTAAAGAAACCGAGAATAATAATGTAATTATTTTTATACATGGTTCAGGAGGAAGTTCAAATACTTGGAAAAGTCAATTTGATCTTAAAATTAATTACGATCTTATCGCTATCGACTTACCTTCCCATAACAATTCTAATGAATTTTCGGAGCTATCTCTCGATTTGTATGTCGATGTAGTTCACCACCTAATTAAATCTTTAAACTATGACAATGTAATATTATGTGGACATTCTTTGGGAGGAGCTATTATTCAACAATATTATTTTTCATACACTAAAGAAATCTCAGGTTTAATTTTATGCGGCACCGGGGGAAGGTTAAGAGTTGATCCAATTATTCTAAACTCTTTAAGAACCAATTACCAAGAGTTTTTAGACTCTTTACCAACTAGGGTGTTCTATAGTAAAACACCAAGAGAATTAATAGATATTTATGTTCAAGAAACTTCGAAAATTAAGGCAGAGGTCACATATGAAGATTTTAAAATTTGCGATAACTTTGATACTATAGATAAAACAGATAGTATTGAAGTTCCATGTCTAATTATCGTAGGGAAACAAGATAAGATGACGCCGGTTAAATTTTCTCAATTTTTTCGCGATAAAATTAAGAATTCAGATTTAAACGTAATAAACGATGCTGGACACATGGCCATGTTAGAAAAACCAAGTGAGGTCAATAAATCGATAGAGAATTTTATCAGTAATAATTTTAATTAAGAATAATCACATGCCACGCCAATACACTTATGGGCCATTTCGATCGAGACGGCTAGGTCTCTCGTTAGGAATAGATATTCTACCAAAAAATAAATTATGTACCTACAATTGCGTATATTGTGAAATAGGTCCTACTTATGAAACAGTTTCCCCAGAATATAGAATTAAAGCCCCACCATCGTCTAACTTTAGAAAAGAACTTAAAGATATTTTAAAATATGTTCCTCATTTAACATCATTAACCTTCGGATATAACGGAGAACCCACGCTCAATGAGAAATTATTAGATTTTTACACCATCACTTTAGATGTTAGAAGCGAATTAAAATGGAACAACAAACCTCCTCTTATTACTCTTTTTACTAATTCAAGTACTCTTTATTCAAGCGAAGTTCGAGAAAGAGTAAAGTATTTTGATCTTGTGTTGGCAAAATTAGACGCCGCAACTGAAAACGATTTTATAAGCACTAATAGGCCTCATAAAGATTGTCGCGATATTAATATCGTAGTCGATTCGCTTGTAAAATTGAGAAAAGATATGCCAAATAAGAAATTAGCAATTCAATGCTTGATTAGTAAATCTCATAGAGAGGATTTTATTTCCAATGATAATAACGAAAATATTAAGCGATTAGCTTATGCGATAAAAAAAATTAAACCGGATATTGTACAATTATATTCAATCGCAAGAATACCATCAGAATACTTTGTATACGCAATTGATGAAAAAAGAAAAAAAGAGATCGTAAAGATTTTTAAAGAAATAATCAAAAACGATTTAATAGAGATAAATTATTATTGAGTTTTGAATAAATATAATTGGTGATAATAATAAAGGAATTTATCGTTGGGGCGGATATTGGAGGTACGTGGATTCGAGTCGCCCTAAGTACCTTTGATTTAAAGGAAGAAAATATAATAACTAAAGTTGCCCAAACACCAAAAGATAGCGAGTTTTCAATCAGTAATACCGTAATTTCCTTAATTACTCAGTTGTTAATTGAAAACAGTGTTGATAAACAACAAGTTTTAGGTATTGGGTTAGCATCGGCCGGTCCTTTAGATGAAGAAACTGGCAAAGTTTTCAATAATGCTAACTTAGGTTTTAAAGAAATACCCTTGAAAAAACCAATTCAAGAAAGATTTCCAGGAGTACCGATCCATTTAATTAACGATGGCAACGCATCTGTTTTAGGTGTACATTATTTTGAAGCAAGTGACGATGAAAAAGATAACCTAGTTTATATTACATTATCAACAGGAATTGGTGGTGGCGTCATTTGTAACGGACATTTATTACTCGGAAAGGATGGTAATGCTGCAGAAATTGGGCATGGAATTGTTAATCGACAGAGTAATTTTCAATGTAATTGTGGTGCTTTTGGATGTTGGGAAGTTTATAGTTCCGGAACAGGAGTTAAAAACTTAGCATTAAACGCGATAAAAACAACTAAGATAAGCTCTAAAATTTTGATGTTTATGATTGATAACGACGAATCTAAGATTACGGCGAAAGAAATTTTTCAAGCAGCAAAAGGAGGAGATAAATTTTCTAAGAGCATTGTAGAACAGTGTATATTTTATATTAAAGCAGGAGTTGGACTAGTAAACAATTATTACGATTGTACTTCAATATACTTTGGTGGAGCTATGATGAAAGATCACGATTTAATTTTACCACCAGTTATTGAACAACTCAACACCGACCCCGTATCAATTACGATAAATCACCCTCCAAGAATAAAAACCACAAAATTTTTGGATACAATTGGCGTAATGGGAGCGTTGGCTCTCGTGAAGTATAAGTTAGAAGGAAATCCAATAATACACTAATTTTCTCTTTACAAACGATTAATTATGGAAATAAATAATTTAATTTTTACTTTTAGTGGAATTCGGGGAATTGCAGGTAAAGATTTGAATTTTAAAACGTCAAAAAAGATTGCGATCGCTTTTGGTAAATGGTTTAATGGTGAAAATAAAAAAATTATAATAGGTAGAGATACGCGCCCAAGTGGAGAGACTCTTGAAAAGGGTATTGTTGAGGGCTTAATTTCTACAGGATTTACAATAGTTAATGTCGGAGTATGTCCAACACCAATTATTATTCATGCAAAAAATAAGTTAAAGATTCCTGCGGGAATTATTATTACAGGCTCTCACAATCCTCAAGAATGGAATGGTTTAAAACTCTTATCTTCAAAAACTTATTTACATAACGAGGATCTAGCACAGATTGCTCGTATGTTAGATGAGATTGATTTGAAAACTTATAAAATAACTAAACGAGATTTAAAGAAAAACATCTCTAAATTCAATCCTATCCCAAACTACATTCAAGCCCTATTTAAAGATCTTAATATCGGAAGTATTAAAACAAAAAACAATCTTAAAGTCGTTGTAGATACTGGAGCAGGAGCGGGTAAACGTGCTACGGCTCAAATGCTTGAAGAAATGGGTTGTGAAGTTAAGGTAATCAACAATGATTTAACTAAAAATAAGAAATTTCCAAGGGAGATTGAACCTATTCAAAATAACCTGAAAGATTTAATTATGGAGGTTTGGCAAGGTAAATACGATGTTGGATTTGCCCACGATTGCGATGCCGATAGATTGGCAATTATAGGTGAAAATGGTACGTGTTATCCTGAGGATATTGGCTTAGCTCTTATTACGGAATACCAATTAAAAAATTACGAGAACCAGGAAGAAGAAGTCATTTTTATAACAAATTTAGCGTCTTCTTTAATGTTTGACGTAATTGCTGAAAAATACGGCGCGCGAGTAATAAGAACGCCAATCGGAGAGATCTTTTTAGTTGAAAAAATGTACAATTTAATAGAAGATCGAAGTAAAACTTCGAAAAGCAGTATAATTTTTGGTGGGGAAGGGTCGTGCGGTGGCATCATGTTTCCAAGTTTTAATAATACTAGAGATGGAATTTTTGCGGCTGCTAAAGTTGTTGAGATACTAGTAGATTCAGGAGAAAAAATATCAAAGCTCATCTCTAAACTACCAAAATTCTTTTCCTATAGAGAAAGAATAAAAATCGCTACCAAGGATGTAAAACTAATAATTGAAAGGATTAAGCAAGAATTGATTGATGAGGGTGAAGATGTTAACCAAATAGGTTACGACCTTAGATTTGGTAAAGGAAAGGAGTGGTTCGTTCTTATTCACCCTTCAAATACAGAACCTATAATTAGAGTTATTAGTGAAGCTAAGAGCGATTCGTTAGCACGAATTTATTGCGAAACCACAGCTGAACTTATCAAACTAGTAATTTCAGATTTAAATTGAGACTTTTTCTGTTGATTGAGTTTAGAGTATAATTTTAAAAAAAGGAGAATTTCCCATAATCCTCCCACTCAGTCCAAATAAAGGATATTTCTGAACCCTAAATTTATAAATTATTGCGTCATATTAATCTATATAATATTAAACATATTTGTTGAAAGTGTCATGGCTAATAAAGTATCTGGATGGAAAAAGAATTATTGTGGAATTACGATAGTCCACGATCCGTCTATAAATAATTCGTTAGCCATAAAAATTATGCTTTTTGGTTGTAAGGTAACATATCCTATTACTTTACCATAAAACATAAAAACAACGACATATTAACGCTTTTTCTCTGATTCTTTGAATTTTTTTCTTAATAGACTCAATTTATCATATTTCTAACCTTTCTTACAGAATTTTCTTATTCTACTTTATTGCTTTTAATTCAAACTTTTCAAATGCGATTTCCCAAACATGTTTTTTATTATAGAAAAGTAAAAATAATATAATAGGTGAAAAAATTGTCAAAAATAAAGGAATGTACTGGAGGTAGAACGCTTCAATCTCCTAAAGAAGATGAAATAAAAGATTTGCAGGCTTATTTGAGCAAATGGAAGTTAAATATATGGAAATCCTATATAATTAAATTTTTCATGGGTTGCCATCTAATAGCAGGAGTTTTATTACCTTTTTTCCTAACGTGGGGGAAAATTTCATTTGTCGAAGTGATGTTTTTACAGAGCTATTTCACTGTAATGATCTTAATTTTTGAAATACCATGTGGAGCGATTGCAGATCATGTAAGTCGAAAATTATCACTTATATTAGGAACTCTTTCATCAGCTATAGCAGCACTGATATATTCGAGTTATCCAACTATAGTCATATTTATACTTGGAGAAACCTTATTTGCATTAGAATATTCGTTGATTTCTGGGGCAGACCAAGCATTTGTATATGATACATTGAGAAAACTTGGAAGAGAAGATGATATCACAAAAACTATGGCACGAAGTAGAACTTACATGTTACTAGGAATGGGGATATCTGCTCCAATAGGATCAGTAATCGGAGCTATGTTATCTCTACAACTCACTATGAGCTTGATGTTCTTCCCATTTATCGCCGCAACAATTATATCAATATCACTTAAAGAACCTAAACACGATTTAGTGAAAGAAAAGCCTGAGAAATATCTTAAAATCATAAAATCTGGAGTATCGGAACTAATAAAAAATCGAATCTTAAGGAAATTAGCATTAAACCTAATTATTACGGAGTCGTTAGTATTTTTTCTTTTTTGGACTTACCAGTTATATCTTGGAGCGTTAAACTTTAACATGGAATACTTTGGATTTGTAGTAGCGGCGATGACTCTAATTCAAATAATATTTACTAACTTAATACCAAGATTAGAAAAACGATACAAAAACAAAAAAATCTTTCTCCAAATATACACGATAATTCCGGGAATTGCATACATTTCTATGGCATTGATAAATTTGATACCTATTGGCATTGCTTTAATTCTAATAATTATTGGTATGGGCTTTTCAAGAAGATTTATCTTTACAGAAAGCATAAATAAGCAAATAGAGTCGGAGAATAGAGCAACAGTGTTAAGCACTATAAGTATGATTGCAAGCTTAATAAGAGCGGTTCTTTATCCTATAATTGGATATCTAACTATGGTTAATTTAGGGTTGACATTCATTTTATTGGGTGCAATGATAATTATATTTACAATCTTTTCAAAAATTAAAAATGAATATCTATAAAGGTTTGTAAATAAAAAATCAAGTTTTTTTTTTTAATTAAGTTTTTTCAACTATTCAACTTTTTTATTATTGTATCAGCCAACTTTTTTCCAACAACTCGAGCTATTTCTTCTAAAGAAGCTTCCTTAATACTATTCACACTGCCAAATGTTGTAAGTAGTTTATTTCTATTTGCCGGTCCTATCCCTTTTATATCATCCAAAACAGATCTTTTTACTCTTTTTATTCGTTGTTTTTTATGAAGCCTTACTGCAAAACGATGAGCCTCATCTCTGACCCTTTGAAATATTTTGAGAAGGTTTGAATTTTTAGGCAAAATAATAGGGTCCTTTTTGTTGGGAACATAAATTTCCTCAAATTTCTTTGCTAAACCAATAATCGGAATGCCCTCAATGCCTAAATCCTTTAAAACTGAAAGTCCTGCGTTCAATTGACCCTTTCCACCATCAACGAGGATTAAGTCTGGTAACTCTAAATTACGCTCTAAAATCATGGTGTATCTCCGCTTAATTACCTCTTTCATCATAGCGACATCATCCGGAGTAGATTTTGAATAGATCTTAAAATGACGATAATTTTTATTATAAGGGTGCCCTTCAAGAAAATAAACCATAGATCCAGTCGCGTCTTTCCCTTCAATATTAGAAATATCGAACCCTTCAATTATTCTTGGCTCTTTGGGTAAATTAAAAATCTCTTTAGCTTCTTCCAACGCTTTTTTAATTTGATCTTCCTCATTCTTTTTAATTTCTTCCATTTGGATTTCTTGTTCAACAATAATTTTAGCGTTTTTATTCGCAATTCGAACCAAGCCATATTCTTCTTCCATAGGTGTTCTAATCATTAAATTGCCTCGAAAATCTTTAAGGATCTCTTTAAATACACCTACTCCATCGTAAATCTCCGGAACAACAATAACATCGGGTAAATTATGTGTCACATTTTGGTAAAACTGTTCCATTATTGATGGGAAAATCTCATCCTTATGAATTAATTTCTCTTTTATATTAATAATAAAGGAACTTTTATTCGATATCTTCCCTTCACGTATATGAATCATAACCATCGCTATGTATTTTTGTCCCTCGTCATTGAAATAGCCGATAATATCTTTATTTTCCTTGTTTTCTAATAAAACACTTTGAGTTATTGTAGAATTATCTATTGCGTTGAGTTTATCTCTCCAAAAAGCAGCACTTTCAAAATCTTGCAATTGTGCAGCACTATTCATCTTATCTTCAATTTGACCCTTTAATTCTTCAGTTTGACCTTTTAAAAACAGTTCAATTTGTTTTATATTTTCTAAATATGCGTCTTTAGTTACTGCTTCAATACATGGTCCCGAACATAGTTTCAATTGGTAATTCAAACAAGGTCGTTTTTTTTTTTTTACTTTATTTTTACAAGAACAATAAGGGAAAATTTTTCTCAAATCTCTTAAAATTCTACTAATTTCCTTTTTATCTGTATAAGGTCCTAAAAACAAATTATCTTGAGAATACTTTTCTGGTCCTCTTATAAGTCGGATTCTAGGGTATGTTTCTGAAAAAAATATCCCAACCCATGGATAGGTCTTGGAATCGCGCATTATTACATTAAAACGAGGTTGATGTTTCTTAATTTGTATGTTTTCTAAAATCTTAGCTTCTTTTTCGTTTTCTGTAACGATGAAGTCAATAGAATGAATATTTTTAACTAGCTCCTTAATTTTTTCTTCGTAAAAAGGATCGTTATAATTTGTTTTTTGGAAATATTGATTTATTCTCTTTCTAAGATTTAGAGCTTTACCCACATAAATAATAGAACCCTTTTTGTTGATAAAAAAGTAAACTCCAGGTTCGTTTGGCATACTTTTTCGTTTTATCTCTAAATCATTCATTTTAGTAGATTAAGCGCTAGTTATTTAAGTTAAATTGTAGAATCACAGAAAATATATAAACAATTTTTTAGGAACATCTATGTATATATAACAATAGAGGCTAAATGTTATTTGTGATTATTGAATATTGATCAAAAAATAAAAGAATAATTCATTTCCAATTACAATAAAATTTATTCTAAACAAAATGGCTCGCATAAGAATTTGTCCTAAGTGTAAAAAAGCTACTTTGAAAACCGCTGTTAATGTTGCTGGTTGGTTAACACCAAACATATTTGAATGTACCTCGTGTGATTATATTGGTGCTCTCTATATAGAGATAAATCCGAAGGATTTAGAGTTGACCCAGAATTCAGATAATGAAGATCAATTAAAGTAAGCTAATAAATTAAAAATATAGATATCCTATATATTAACATTAAAAAAAGTGGTGAATAAATATACAACAATTATTAAAGGACGCTGAAAGGATTAAATCATTAGAAATTCAGGGTGCTTCAAATGTAGCAATTAGTGCAATACAATTCTTAAGCGATTACGCGCAAAGAATTGGTGAAACCATTACTTCAGAAGATTTATTTAATAAATTAATAGAAGCTAAAGCCATCTTGTTCCAGACGAGGGCGACTGAGCCTGCCTTGAGAAATGGGCTTAATTATATAACAAATCGATTAAAAAAAAAAATAGATTCTTTAGAGAAAAAAGAAATTTTAGAATTAATTGCCAGTTGTAAGGATGAGTATAAATTATTGATGGTTAATTCAAAAAAGAAAATAGCTGAAATAGGTGCAAGGAGAATTCCTGATGTAAGTACGGACGATAACTTTATTATAATGACTCATTGCCATTCAAGCATTGTAAATGCAATCCTATTAGAAGCAAAAAGACAAGGGAAAGACCATTTTAAAGTCGTAGCAACAGAAACTCAACCTAGATTACAAGGAAGAAAAACAGTCAGAAAATTACTTGATGCGGGAATTGAAGTTATTCACGTAGTTGATAGTGCTATGCGTTGGGTTGTTAATCATTACGAAGTTGATTTAATAATTATTGGAGCAGATTCTATTACTTCAGAAGGTACGATTATTAATAAAATTGGTTCTCGCTTACTAGCATTTGTAGCACACGAAGAACACGTACCTTTTTATGTTGCATCCCCTCTTTTAAAATATAATCCTCAGACTTCCTTTGGTATTTTGGAAAAAATTGAAATGAGAGACCCGAAAGAAGTATGGGAGGACGCTCCAGAGGGTTTAACTATCCTAAATCCTGCTTTTGAGACCGTAAGTAGAAGATATATAGATGGGCTTATAACTGAAGCCGGGATCTTCGCAAGTAGCCATGTCCATAATTACTTTGCAAAATTATATCCTGATATGCTCGAAATCTAAAAAAAGTTAAATTTTAATTATTTTCTCCATTTTTTGATTGCTTTTTCTAATTCTTCTTTCGTTTTTGCGTATTCCTCCAATTCAATTCCGTTCAAAGTAGCATCAACTGCTTGTCTTATCGCTCTTGCGCCTGCTCTAGTTCCATTTGGATGTCCATGACAACCTCCTCCGAATTGATACACCATATCATTACCTAAATATTTTATTAAATTAGGAATGTGTAATGGGCTTAGACCTCCTGAAGCAACGGGTAGAGTAGGTTTGATATCACCCCACTCTTGATCAAGAAATGTTGTATTGTTTCCTGTAATATTTGGTTCTGAAATAACTTGATTTATCTCTAAAACTTCTTTTTTACCACCCTCCATTTTTCCAACGATAGTACCCGTATGCAGTTGATCCATTCCTATTAGTCGCATTATTTTAGCTAAAGCCAACATCGTCATTCCGTGTTTTTTATTGCGTGTAAAGGCTGCATGCATAGCTCTATGAGCGTGAATTACGACGTTTTTATCGTCTAGATAATCTCGAAGTTCTTGTAAAGCCGAGAATCCTACGGTAAATATGTCAACCATCACATATTCTCCACCGTTATTTATTACTGTATTCGCTCTTTCTTCCATTGTACTTAATTTTGCTGTGATATTGGGCATATAAATCTTTTTTTCACCAGTTTCAGCTTGAGCTCTATCTCGAGCTTTTAAAGATTCCTCAATTCTTTTATCGAATTTATTGAAGACCATACTAGTTAAATTCTCGTCGTCCTTTACTATGTCCAAACCGCCCATCCATGCCTCTTCACAAACTTTTGCGTGTTCGATCTCATTTAAACCTACTTTAGGTTTTACGATTGTTCCTAACAAAGGTCTTTTTTCCACTCCAGTTAATTTTCTAATACCCTTAATCCCAAATTTCGGTCCTTTATATTTACTAACTATATATTTAGGAAAAGTGATGTCTATAAGCCTTAAATTATCAATCACCTTCATACCAAAAATATTACCGGCAATAGCGCTAAGAATTTGAGACATGTTATCGGCTTCAAATAATTCCTCAGAATAAGCAATTTTTATAATTTGATTTTGTGGATCTATATAAAAAGCAGATGGTTCAAGGCGTTCAGTAATATCTGCAGACATCGTCAAAATATCTGTCCATGTGCCTATTGAACTTTCTTTAGCGATTTCCTCGCACGCTTTTTCCAGACTTTCACAATCACTAGCTTTTTCAACGAAATACATAACAACAAGATCATTTTCGTTTGGTTCATAACTTAAATCTACATAATCTACCAATTCATTCCACCATATTCAATACTTTATAGTTATTATGTAGAAAAAGTTCATTTAAATCTTTTTATAAAAATTGTTGAAGTGTAAAAATAAAAAAAAATTTATAATATCAATAATTATCATATTTAGTGATTAGAATATGAGTGAAGTTGGAGATACTAAAGAAATAATTATCAATATCAAAGAATTGAGCATTGAAAAAGATCAATATGTTGAAGATTTATTGCGATTTCTCGAGGAGCAATTACCTCAAATTGAACTCTCTCGAAATGGAAACGAATTAGAAATAGTTATGCCCCTCAAATTGTCAAAGAGAGCAATTAAGTTAAGACTAAAAAAATTTCTCTATCGTAAAAATCTAAATGAAAAATATCGACCAATCTCATATAACACCTCAAAGAACCAAGGTTATATGATAAAAGAAAAAAGGGCTTTAGAATTAACTTATTATTAATCTACTTTTTAAAAAACTATTTTAATTTTTAAAATTAATATCTTAAATGTGCCTCCTATAAAAGCAATCGTTACCCAATCAGTTAATGATTTAGTAAGGTGTATAAATCTTTCGAGTTTGTTGGAACTATCTGGGTGGCCTAAACCGGGAAATGTTCATAGAACGAAGAATTTTCCAAATACAAGATTTGAACACTTTTTAGCGGGTATTGCAGCAATCCAACCGAATTTTAAGGGATTTTGTGAAACAATATATAAATCTGTAGAAAGTGAAAAAGAAAATTTTAGTTTTATTGAATTAGGTCTTTTTTTTAAGGAATCAGCTAATCAAATGATGAAGTGGCAGTCTGGAGGCAACGTCTTACTAGGCCATATTCTTATCTTAGCACCACTAGCAGCCGCGGCTACAATTTGTTTAAAATTAAATATGAAAAAGATCGAAAATTTCGAATTTATAATTAAAAAGGTTATCGAAGATGCAACAGTTAAAGATACGGTTAATTTATACGACGCTATAAAAATATGTAATCCAGGTGGATTAGGCAACATAGAAAAGTATGACATTAACGATGAAAATTCATATAAGGATATTGTTAATGATAATATAAATCTTAAAAAAATATTTGAACTATCAAAAGAATATGATTTAATAAGCAACGAGTATGCTAGTGGCTTCAATATTATATTAAAAGAAGG
>DAOUUT010000074.1 GCA_030668025.1 Promethearchaeota archaeon | reverse complement strand
GAAGAATTATTCAAAGAACTTATAGAAACTGATACTATATTTTTTGATCTTATTATAAAAGCTCATATCCATCTTTGTGACATACTTCTCACGGAATATCGTATAGAGAATAACATTGAGGTACTTAATGAACTTAATTATTATGTTTCCAGGCTATTGGATATTGCTGAAAAGCAACATTCATATATAGTTTTTTGTGAGACGTTCATATTACGAGCCAAATTAGCTTTAACTAATTTCAATATGAAAACAGCAAGGCGTTACTTAACTCAAGCTCAAAAAATAGCAGAATCATATGGTATAAAACGATTGGCAATGAAAATTTCATACGAACACGATGAATTAATTAAACAAATAAATATGTGGGAGAATTTAAAAGAATCAGAAGCATCTTTATCTGAACGCTGGAAACTCGCAGGTTTGAACGAGCAAATGGAGAATATGGTAAGAAAGCGGATGATTGAAGCTCCAAAGCTTTCAGATGAGGAGTCTGTGCTTCTTTTAATTGTATCAGAGGGAGGTATGCCTTTTTTCTCACAATCATTTATAGAGGAGAAATCGTTTGAATCGCATCTTTTTGGCGGTTTTCTAACTACTATTGATTATTTTATCAAGGAAATGTTTTCTGAAGGATTGGACCGAGCAGTATTCGGTGAACATACTCTCCTTATGAAATCTGTGGCACCGTTTTTTATTTCCTATATATTTAAAGGTGACTCCTATCACGCTCATCAAAAACTAAACTATTTTATTGAATACATACAAAAAGAAGATAAAATTTGGCAAAATTTGCTTAAATCTTTTCAACTAAACCAGTCTGTTTACTTAAAAGAAATCCCCTTACTTGAATCCTTAATAACAGAGTTATTTATCACTAAAAGTATTGAATTTAGTGAATTATAACTTCTAAATTAAGGAAATTATATTTTTTGTACTATTCAATTAGTTAAAATTTTATATTAGATAATGTCTAATTTTAAATTATAAAGATAATATAATTTGATAGGTACTTAAAGAAATTAATGACTAATTTTGAAGAATTTGGATTTAAGATAACCGTTATTGGCGACGGAGCAGTTGGTAAAACATCCTTAATTAAAAAATTCACCAAAGGAACTTTTGAGATGGATTACATTAAAACTATTGGCGCCCAATTTTCAAGATTTAATAAAAAAATTAATGAAGATATAATTAATTTAATATTCTGGGATATTTCTGGTCAAGATGATTTCAATTTTTTACAACCTTTATTCTATAAAGAGAGCAAGGCGTGTATTATTGTATATAGCCTTGAAGAAAATGATTTAGGCAATGAAAGTTTTAAACATATAGAAAATTGGCATAAAGAACTAAAAAAGTATTGTGGAAATATTCCTGTAGTTCTATTTGCTAACAAAGTTGATTTAGTAGAGGAAAACGATTTGGATATTTCTAAAATTCAAAACATTGTAAATAAACACAACTTTCTTGGGTTTTATTTAACATCTGCAAAAACAGGACAAGGTGTTATTGACGCATTTAATGCCATTATTAATGAATTATATTATAAATTCAAGGCTTTATCTTCAGTATGATATTTTTAAGTAGCACATCTATTTATATTGCAGTTTTTGCGTCTAGTTTGAAAACTTTTTAATGTCATGAAAATTGGGTAAACTATAAGACTATTGCTGAGTTAATGAAAAAAGTGAGAAATTAATGAATAATGAAGAAAAATTAGAATGGAAAAAATGTAATAATTGTGGATTTTTACAGCATCCATCGCATCTTAGATGTTTAAAATGTAAACACGACAAATTTGAAAAGATCGTTGCTTTCGGAAACGCTAAATTATTAACCTTTACAATCTTAAAAGCACCTCCTGCTGAATTTCGCAATAAACCTTCATATGCGCTCGGAGTTGTTGAATTTGATAACGGTATAAAAGCGCTTGGACAAATTACGCTCCAAGATCGTTTAAAAGTTGGGATGGTATTAAAGCCTATTTATAGAAAAATTTGTGATAATTTAGATGGTAAGGAAGTTTATGATTACGCTTTCGAACCAATTTAGTACCCTAATAAAGAGGTAGCAAAAATTATGTTCACTAATGAAGAACTGGAAAAGATTGAACAAGAACGAAAAGAATGGGAAGAAAAGGTTTTAAATAAATATGTCGAACGAGGAGAAAGAAGAGAGACTTTCGAAACACCTTCAAACATACCTTTAAAACACGTCTATGGACCCGGTGATCTTAAGAATATTAATTATTTAGAAGACCTTGGATTTCCGGGAAATCCACCATTTACGAGAGGTGTATATCCAAACATGTATCGTGGAAGAGTTTGGACGATGAGACAGTATGGCGGTTTTGCAGATGCTTCTAAAACAAACGAAAGGTTTAAATATTTAATATCACAAGGGCAAAAAGGACTTTCAATTGCGTTTGATTTGCCAACACAGATGGGCTATAATAGCGACAATAAAATCTGTTTAGGAGAAGTAGGAAGGGTTGGTGTAACGGTTAACTCCCTGAGAGATTTTGAACAAGTGTTCGAAGGGATTCCTCTAGATAAAGTATCAACAAGTATGACTATTAACGCTCCTACTTCGGTGCTTTTAGCAATGTATATCGTTGTTGGCGAGAAACAAGGAATAAAACCTGAACAATTAATTGGTACGGTTCAAAACGATATCTTAAAAGAATACGTTGCGAGGGGTACATATATTTATCCTCCTAAACCATCTTTAAGATTAGTAGCAGATGTAATCGAATATTGCTCCAAAAATTTACCCCGTTTTAATACCATCAGCATTAGTGGGTACCACATGCGAGAGGCGGGATGTAACGCTATTCAAGAAATTGCCTTTACGATAGCAGATGGTATTGCGTATGTTAAAGAAGTTCTTAGTCGGGGAGTTAATATTGACGAATTTGCTCCAAGATTATCCTTCTTTTTTACAACTCATAATAATTTTTTTGAGGAAATTGCAAAATTAAGGGCAGCTAGAAAGTTGTGGGCAAAAATAATGAAAGATAGGTTCCACGCTAATGATCCAAATTCGATGAGATTACGATTCCATACCCAAACTGCGGGAGTCACGCTAACAGCTCAACAACCTAACGTAAATATTATCAGAGTAGCCCTTCAAGCGCTAGCAGCAATACTAGGTGGAACACAATCGCTTCACACCTGTGGTGCAGACGAGGCTTTAGCAATTCCAACAGAAGATTCTGTGAGATTATCCTTAAGAACTCAACAAGTTCTTGCGTATGAATCGGGGGTTACCGATGTTGTGGACCCATTAGGGGGCTCTTATTATATAGAGTATTTAACTTCAAAATTAGAAGAAAAAGCTTTAGAGTATGTTGAAAAAATTGACACAATGGGAGGCATATCTACTGCTATTGAGAGCGGCTTCATTCAACGGGAAATCCAAAACAACGCATACCGTGAGCAGAAGAAAATAGAAGCGGGAATTAATCAAGTAATTGGTGTAAATTCTTATTGTACTGAAGAAGAGTGTAAAATAAAAACCTTTAAACACGATATTGACGAGGAACAAAAAATTATATCGTCTCTCGGCGAATTAAAAAAAAGTCGAGATGAGACCTTAGTTAAAAAAATATTAGCTGAATTAAAAAAGGTGGCTGAATCTTCTAAGAATATTATGCCAATCATGATTGAAGTAGTTAAAACCTATGCTACAATAGAAGAGATTTGTAACGTCTTAAGAGAAGTTTTTGGCGAATATAAAAGTCCCCAATCATTTTAGGAAATTTATCAAAATACTTTAAAATCTTAAAGATATTCTTAACTTCTTAGTTTTTTCTTATAGTTAGTAATTTTAGGTAATAAAGGAATGAATTCAAGAGGATCTCCAAATACAGCTACTCTCTTTTTTGCTAATAACCTAGAAATACGATTACTTTGATCGGGACGATGAGCACTCTCTAAAATTGGAATTAATGGTTTATTATGTTTATGTCCTAAATTTAAAGCCTCAAGCATGTCAACTTCAAAGTTCTCAGCTGAAGTTATGGAATACTCTGGATCAAAATACCAACTTGGAAGGTCCATAATTAGAGCGTCGATTTTTTCATCGGATAAAGCAAGATCAATTATTTCCTTAATGCTCTGACTGTAAAATAGTTGTGCTGCTACATCTAAAGGGTTTTTAGAACTTGTACCACGAATAATGAATTTTTTATCCAATTGTTCTTGAATTTTAGGGCTAAATTGTGGTACATTCATCCCGAATTTTTCAATTTGATCAACTAAGATAACCCCATAACCGCCACTTAAACTGAAAACAGCGATATTGTGTAAATCATTAATTCCGTAGAAATCTATTAACCGCGCAGTATGCATCAATTGCTCTAATGTTTCAACTTCAATAAGATTATGTTGTTTGAAAATAGAATTCCAAATTTGAGTATTACCCGAGAGAGAAGCTGTGTGAGTATTAGCTGCTAGCGCCCCACTTTCGGATTTTCCACCTTTTAAAATTACAATCGGTTTTTTGTTATTAGCGAGAACTTGTCTTAAATCATCTCCACGATTCCCTTTAATACCTTCTAAATAACACAAAATCAAGTCAGTTTCATCGTCGTTGCTTAAAAAATGTAATATATCTATAAAGTCTAAATCTGCTCCGTTCCCAAATGAGAAAACTTTGGAAAAATTAATGCCCATTTCTTTCGCAGTATAGATAGCAATATTACATACCCCTCCTGATTGACCTATAAACCCGATATTTCCAGGAGTTGTTGGGAATTTTGAACGCCAAGCTATGCCTAATTTTGGGTAAAATAAACCCATACCATTAGGTCCAAGAATTCTAATTTTATTTTGAGCACATTTTACTAATTCTTTCTCTAAACGATGTCCTTCCTCAGTTCCTGCATCGGAGAATTCTGCTGTAAAGATGTTGACTAATTTAACGCCTTTCTCCACGCAATCTTCGATGACATCTAATACTTGTGCCGCAGGCACTGTAATAAAAGCAAAATCAACTTTTCCGGGAATGTCTTTAATAGAAGAATAAACGTTTTCTGAAGGAAAATTAGGAATCTCTTTAACTTTCCAATGGACCGCATAGAGCTCTCCCTTAAAATTTTCTTGGTGATTCCTAAGGAAAAAGAAGTTTCTTTTCTTTGAAGGACCTACAACTGCCATTGATTGAATATTATTAATAAATGAAATATCTTTAACGTTTAAGTTAAAAGTCTTAGATGACGTCATTAATTAATAATATTATTCTTAAAATTAAATTTTTCAGATTTGGTATTGAAAAGAAAATTATTTTAAAACTAATAAAGAGGAAGAACTTTCAATAAATGGGTAAATGATCCCATAATCTTTTTCACTTTTAGAAAATGAGAAAAAAGAAAATTTTATATAGGAAAGTTTCAATATTTAAGTTCAATAGAAGTTCTTTGAAATTTATTCATATTTCAAGACTTTTAGTTTTTATCCAAATGAATAATTTGGATTTAAAACATTGTATTTACAAAAAAAAGAGATGATATAAAAATGAATAAAAAAAGAATTGCTTTGTTAATTATCGCAACTTTAGCTTTAGGCGCATTTCCAATAGCATTATTTTCATTTGTTGGTGCTAATCCTGAGTTTTTTGTTCTTCCTGATTATGAACAAATGGATTTTAATCCAGAAGGCAATAGTTTTAATTTACACATGGAAATTAAGGGTGATGCTGATTTACAAACAAGTAGTTCACAGAAAAGTGCTGAAGTAGGTGATGTTGTAGGGTGGATATGGTATGATGACACAACGGGAGGCTTATATTTAAAAGATTATCAATTAATAGCTCAAGGAGTTCATTGTGAAGTATGGGTGATGCTTGAATTAGATTTTCCTGAGGGGGATCCAAGAGATCCTGTTATTGTAACCCAAGAACAATGTGAATATATAGTTGATGAATTTGATAATAATATTTATCCTATCGACACAGAATATTTTGGAGAAGAAAACCTTCATAGAGGAAATAAAGCCAAATTATCAAAAGATTTTTTTGATGGAGATGGTAGAACAGCAATATTAGTTTCTAATATTGGTGATGCCAACTATTACGATCCAGATTATCCATCTTATATTGCTGGATTTTACTGGGGTTCAGTATTTGAATATTATTGTGATAGAAATGTCATCAGTATTGATGCATATGATTGGGCTCACCGATGTGGAACACCAGAGAATCCTTGGTTCATAAATGATGATAAAGCTCGACCTAATCTTTATGAAAGTATTGTTGCTCATGAGTTTCAGCATCTTATTCATGATGATTGGTTTGAACTTTCAGAAACTTGGATGAATGAAGCTTGCTCACTTTTTGCCGAACCATTATGTGGTTATGAACTTGATTTAGGTCAAGTAGAATGGTTTCTTGAAACTCCTGACAATTCATTAACCGTATGGGGCGATCAAGGGGGTATCAATATTCTAGCTGATTATGGTGCTGCCTTTTTATGGGCACTTTATCTCACTGATCATTATGGTATTGGCATCCTAGGTGACTATGTAGAACAAGGAATTGCTGGTATTGAAGGAGTTAATCTTCTACTTCCTGAAGGTGTTGTTTTTCAGGATGTTTTCCATGATTGGAGAATTGCCAACCTAATTGATGCAGAACTGGGTAAATATGGTTATCAATTAGATGAACTTAGAGAATTATATAATCCACACGCTGTGCTTGATTTAGATGAAGTTTACTCCCTTAATGTACATGAGGTCTATGGAGAAGAAATTCCATGGACAAGTGCATTAACCGCTTTTGGAGAAACTATTACACATGCATCATCTTCAAAACCTGAAGGATGGGAGACTGGAGCCTATTTAGTAGGTCCATTTGGTACAGAATATATTTCATTCCCAGATTTTAAAGGATTAAACTTTATAGAATTTGATGGGGATGATGAAGCTATATATGGATGGACTAAAACAGATGGCTTATGGTATTCTGGATATAACAACCTATTAGATGGTCTACTTGTGACTGCTCCTTACACGGTTAATACTGCTGATATATTAACACTGAACACATATTGGGATATTGAGACAGCCTGGGATTTTGGCTTTGTTCAAGTTTCCACTGACGGTGGAACTACTTGGACATCATTAGAAAATGAATATACTACTGATGACTATGACAACGGTGCTCATCCAGATATTATCGCTAATTTACCCGGATTAACTGGTGTGAGCGGAGCATTCATTGATATTAGCTTCGATCTCTCTGATTATATGGGGGAAAATGTCATTTTTGGTTTCAGATATATGACTGATTGGGCAGTATTAAACGATGGTTGGTATATATCCTCAGTAGCTATTGATGGCGTTTCAATTGATACACTTTTAACTGAAACTTTAATTCCAGTATATCCGAAGCCTGAATTCCAGGTTACAGTCGTTGAAAAACTTATTCATGGTGGCCAAGAACAATATACCGTTTATGATATGGACATTAGTGCATTTGATAATACAGGATCTACATTAGCCTATTCCCACCCTAGTAAAGGAGAAGTCATTTTAATAGTAAGTCCAATACAATTGAACGGTTTCACAGATTACAAATTTAAAACTTACTAAATTTCAATACACAGTCGATGTAAGTGGAGATAATCTATATAAATAGTATTTAAAATTTTTACTAATTTTTTTTTTTTTTACTACTTAAACATATGTTCCGGATTATGTTAAAATAGAGGATAGTCTCTCTAAAAACGAATAATTAAAACTTAAACATTTTTTAAAAAAATTTTCTTTCTGAAATTATATATTTATGTTCTTACTATTTCTATTTTAACAACAAATTTTTTTTTATAAATAATAAAGTGAAAACCATTATGATTAGCAAAACCATTTTACACAAGATCCACGACTTAAAAACAGATAAAACTTCTGGAGCGAGTGAATTAATAGAAATCGCGCTTGAAATTTTAGAAACCTATCTTCATACTATAAAAGATCCTAATATGGATATAAAAGAGGTTATATTTGAAATATCTAAAGAACTATTTAAAGTTCGCCCAAGTATGGCCCCTATAATCAATACAATTGGATATTTTATTAATGATTTGGAATTTGTCAGCAAACAAACACTTTTAGAAAAATTAAAGACATTTCCTGCAGAAAGATTAAGGATAGATAACGCTTTAACTTCCTCGTTTCATGCGTTATTAGATAGATTCGAAGGGAAGAAACTAAATGTAATGTTAATCTCTTACAGTACTACAATTATTAAGCATTTGAAAGAAAATACAAAAAACGATTTTACTTTTTACGTTTTAGAATCTCGTCCTCTGCTTGAAGGGCGACGTACCGCCGAAAAATTGGCTTCTAATTTTGAAACACATTTAATAACAGATTTAGCGATGGGGAAGTTCATCAAAAAAGTTGATATCGTTCTTCTTGGAATTGATAGCGTACTACGAGATGGGTCAATATTAAATAAGATAGGGAGTTATCCTTTAGCATGTATTGCCGCTGCGAATAATAAAGAAGTTTACGCAGTTGGGGATTCTTATAAATATAATCTAAAGAGTCATTATAACCAGAAAGTAATTGTTGAACAGAAGCCAATCTACGAGGTATATTCAAAAAAAATTAAAAAAGAATTGTTTAAAGTCCATAATTTTTATTTTGATATAACCCCATCTAACTATTTTAAAGAAATAATCTCCGATTTAGGAATATTAACGATGCCAGAGTTTTTAGAGAAAGTCAAAAGCACGCTTCCATTAGAATGGTTCAAATCATTTCTTTAAAATCCAAGTTCTATTTTTTATTTTTACATTTTTGGCGGATAACTATAAATATCTTGTAAAGAATTTACAATGTCAATAGATGATAATTGAGTACTATGTCAATAGATGAAAATTTAGCGTATGAAATTACAAAAATATTATCTTTTCCTCGATTAGTTGGCTCAGAAGGAGAAAAAGAGGCAATTAAAGTAGTTGTAGACGAGTTTGAAAAGATTGGTTATAATACCATCAATCGCGAGAAATTTAAAACTTCGCTATATAATTGGAAGAGGATCGAGCTTTTATTTTTAACTATGGGAATATTATATATCCTTTTAGCGATATCTTATTACAATTTACCAATTTTATCGTTGGTTATCATTTCTCTAATTATAATAAGTGTGTTAAAGTTAAGTAAGATTTCTGATTCAACTAAGATAAAATTAATGAAGAATGATAGGTATAATTTCGAAACTGAAAACATTTATGTAAATTTAAAGAGCAAGAATTCATTGGCCAATCTTATCTTTATTGCTCACCACGATTCGAAATCTCAAGTATACTCTTCAATTGTTAGGATTTATTTAATAATGGTTTCAGTTTTTGGCGGAATAATACTATTAGTTGTATTTTTAGTCTTAAGCGTTTTAAAGATTATTTTTACGTTTAATATTCTCATCTTGGATAACATCCTTTTAGGCGTTAGCATAGTAATAGGGATATTAGCAATATTAAATTTTTTCAATAAAGTCGGTAATAAATCTCCAGGAGCGACAGATAATGCTACGAGCGTAGGTACAGTTATTGCCCTCTCGAAATATTTTAAGAACAATCCTTTAGAAAATATTGATTTTACGTTTTTAATTACGGGTTCTGAAGAACTTAACTTAGGTGGAGCGATTGATTTCATCCAGAAACACAAAAATGAATTAGATAAAGACATAACATATTTTATAAACTATGATCTTGTAGGTGCACACGGCATGCTAAGAAATGTTACATCTCACGGAATTCCGAAGAAAACAACCAGTACAAAATTGAACGAGCTATTTAGGAATAGTAGTAATGATTTAGGGATTGAAATAAAGGAGATATATTTTCCTATAGGAGCAGCTGGAGATCATATGCCCATCGTAAACTTGGGGTATAAAGCTTGCGTACTTGGTTCCACTGGAAGTATGAAATACGTCCATTCTAAAAAAGATACGATGAGTTTAGTCTCTAAAGAGGGTTTAAATAACATTTTTAGTTTATCAATTGAGGTTGCAAATAGGTTAAATAAAGAATTAACTTAAATTGGTTCTTTAAGAAATAATTTCTCTAATCTACTTTTTCCGCCATATAATGTTTCAAAGAGATAATCGCTATTGCATACAAAGGAATTACGGATAGTTCGATAAATATTGAGATCATGAAAGGCGCACTTGGACCTAAGCTATCCCAGGCTAAACCTCCTAGAGTTGGACCTAAAACAGCACCTAATAAGCTTAACCACTGAGCAGCCCCAAAAATCTTTCCACGGTGGATTTTTGATATTCGACTGAGGACATTTTGTAAAATTAAGTTCCCTCCCCAAGCAAAAGTTGCGTCAAAAAGTAAGATAAAACCAAACATCACTCCCGATGTAGAATTAATTATAAACCAGGTTGCTAACGCCCCTAACCCGCTTACAACTGCAACCCCTAATACGGGATTTATTTTATCAGCAATCTTACCTAATTTAGGGGCAAATAACATAGATAAAACTTGAGCGGGAAAATAAATTAACATTACTAGAATAGGCATCTCAACTTTCAATTCTTCAATCAAATAAACTTGAAAGAAGGGATAAGCTAAAGATTGATTCATACTACTCAACATAAAGGCAATGGTCAACACGCTGAAACCGAAATAAAAACCAATCGCTAAGTTGTTCTTGGGTTTTACAGTAGAATCTGTTATCACTGGTTCTTTAGAAACAATGATTGGTTCAACTGAGGATGGAAATAAATTGAAAATGTGCTTTTCGTATGTAAGTTCTTCGTTGACCTTACGATGAAAAATTATACCTCCAACAACATTAGATGCAGCAAACAATATTAGTGGACTGTAAACCAAAAAAAGATTTTCACGCGTAAATGTAATTGCTAAACCAAAAACAATAAAACTAATAATTGAGCCTATTAGGTTTCCTTTTCCTATCATTCCAGCTCGTTTTCCGAACGCAAATGAACGATTTGATTTATTTGACTTCTCGGAAATTAATGTATCTAACGGTGTCCAAAAAAATCCTACAAAAAACCCTAAAATAAACATCCCAATAACAAATAATAATAAAGAAGATAATAAAATACCAAGATACATAAAAATATAGCATGTTCCACGCCCAAAACTCCCTATTAGGATTAACAGCTTTTTTGAAACTCTGTCAGTTAAATAACCAACAATTGGAGCACTAATTAATCCTCCCATAGTTTGTATTGAAAATGTAAGCCCTAACACCGTTCCTGAAGCCTCTAATAATTGGACTGTGACGTACGGGATCAAAAATGAGAAAAAAAAGAATCCCATGCTGTTCCAAAAGATAATTCGGATCATAGGAACGAAATCTGGAGTAATCTTCATTGCGCTTGTATCTGGCGTGCTATCAGAATCAAAAATATTACCGTTATCAATATTGGGCGACAATTAATAAAGCTCCCCTAAAATTATTATATTTGATAAAAATACATTTCCTAAAAAGTTATTCCATATAAGGAATAAATGGATAAAACTTAATTTTTTAAGAAGATTTTTCTTAATACAACTTATCAATTATAAAATAAAAATAATTTTTAGAGAAAAATGTTAACTCCAGAATACGTTAAAGAAATTTTAAAAGATTACACCATTAATCTTCGATTCCACGCACGCGGGGGGCAAGGAGGCGTTACTGCGTCTAACTTATGCGTCGAAGCCTTTTATGGCTATGGCGTCTGTCAACCGCGATTTGGAGCCGAACGAATGGGAAGTCCTACTGAAAGCTATGTAAGGCTTTCTGCGAACTCAGATTTAGTAAGGTCAAATGAACAAGTTTATGGTCCTCATTTCGTATCTGTGTTAGATGAATCGTTACTCTCAGAAGTAGATGTAACCGCTGGCGTACCGAAAGGTGGTTGGTTGATAGTAAATACCGTAGCGGATCAAATAACCATTCAAGAAGCTGTAAAGAGAAAAGACATAAACATTGCTACAATAGATGCGACCCGAATTGCTCTAGATGTTTTAGGTCGAAACATTACAAATACTATAATATTAGGTGCTTTAATAAGAATCTCTCACCTCTTTACTCTCGAAGAATTGTCTAATGCTATCATGAAGCGATTCAAAGGAGCTATAGCTGGAAAAAATATCGAAGCAATAAAGCAAGCAATTGAAGAAACTTGCATATTTGACATTGGAGTCGAGTCAGATTTTACCGTTGACACTAAAGTGCCCTGGCAACAAATAGATTTAGGCTTACCTGGATATAAGGAATTAGATAAAGCGGGTGTTTGGTATTGCGACGAAAAAGTAATCCCTGTTGGAAGCGATCAAGTGAATACTGGCTCGTGGGGCGAATGGGATATGATTTGGGATGCGGAAACGTGTACAAATTGCGCTCAGTGTTGGTACATCTGCCCTGATTTTGCTATTCTTAGAGAAAAAAGGGAAGACGGTAAATATCATATGATTGGAATTGATCTACTTCATTGTAAATCATGTTTAAATTGTCTAAATATCTGCCCTGTTCAAGCTATAAGTAAAAAAATGAAACAAGGACCGGCTGCTTGTGCAGTACCGGAAAGTGGAGGTAATTAAAATGTCAGTAGAACCAATGAAATTATTTTTCAAAGAGATTAAAGAGCCCATCGAAACGGCAATGATTGGGAATTACGCTGTAGCCGGAGGAGTTACCCAAACGGACCCTGATGTAATTTGTGCTTTTCCTATTACCCCTCAAACTCAATCCGTTGAGGGTTTATCTGATGTCGTTCATCAAGGAAGATTGAAAGCGGCCTTCGTTAATGTCGAATCCGAATTAGCGGCTATTAGTTACTCAACGGCAGCTTGCGCTGCTGGTGCCAGAACTTTTACTGCTACGGCATCACAGGGCTATTTGTTAATGTCAGAAGCCTTGCCTATGGCTGTGGGTTGGCGCGTACCGCTAACGATGATGATTTCAGCGAGAGCTTTTAACGCTCCTAATCTTTCTATATGGAATAGTTGGGAATATGTGTTAACTGATTACGGTTGGAATTGTATTGTATCGGAGAATGTTCAAGAAACATACGATGCCGCAATTTTGTCAGTTATGATGTCTGACAATTCCTTGTTTCCAACTATGTTTGTACACGACGGTTTTATTATTTCTCATTCCGTTCAGAAATTATGGTTAATTCCAGACGAGATTGTACGGAAAATAACGCCGAAAAAACCTCGCCACACAATTACAACCGAGCGTCCTGGTGTATGGGGCGGGATCGTAACTCCCAGCTTTTTCATGGAAGGAAGAAAGAATCTTGATGAAGCGAAGAGCCCTGTGTTAGATATAATGAATAAAGCGTTCGAAGAATTCGGAAAAGCGACTGGGCGCCATTATAACTTAATTGAAACCTACAACTTAGATAACTCTTCAAAAACGGCTTTTATTACTATGGGATCAATGTGTGGAAACATCATTAGTTGGATGACTAAAAATAAAGATATAGGATTAATCAAAATCAGAGCTTATAGACCCTTCCCTTACGAGGAATTACAGAAGATTGTCCAAGAGCATAACATCGAAAAACTAATTATTCTAGAAAAATCAGATTCGCTGAATAATCTTTTACCACCATTTGCCACATCAATAGCAACGGCATTGTATCCGCTTAAAACTCTATTTAGATGCTATATTGTAGGACTTGGTGGACGGGACGTTACTCGAGATGAGTTCGCCGTCGCAAAGAAGAAAATGGAATCTGTTAACGATATGAAAGGACAGCTCTATACTTATCTTGGCGTACGGGAGACTAAGGACAAAATCTATGAGGTGAATAGATAAGAT
>DAOUUT010000161.1 GCA_030668025.1 Promethearchaeota archaeon | reverse complement strand
GCAAAAGTATTTCTCGCAAATTTCACTTAATTCTGGTAATTTTGTCAAATCTATACCTGTTTTAATACCTATCCGTTCAAGATTCGTAGCAACCTCTTCTAAAGCGGCATTTCCTGCTCTTTCGCCATAACCATTTATACATGTATGTGGATAAGTGCATCCCTCAAAAACGCCAGTAATAGTATTAGCAACCGCTAAACCAAAATCGTTATGTGTATGAATACCCATTGGAATTTCTTTCTTTAGTGGTTTTATAACTTCATTTTTTATTCGTTTAATCAAATACGAAGTAGAACACGGTGTTAAAACACCTACTGTGTCTCCAAGAACGATCCTTTCTGCCCCAGACTCTATTGCTATTTTGAAAACATTTACCAAATGATTAAAATCGCATCTAGTGCCATCCTCAGATACCCAATTGACTCTAAATCCGTTATCTTTCGCGTAATGAATGGCTTCTTTGATCATCTCTAGTTGCTGTTCAGGTGTTTGCTTTAAAGTTTTCCTAAAAATTGGAGAAATTGGCATGAAAATAACGATTTCTTTAAGATCTACATCGATACAAGCATTAATATCTTCCTTCTTTGGACGAGCAATTCCAAGGATAGTAGCATGTTTGCAATTTTCATTTACTATAGCTTTAACGATTTTCTTTTCGGTTTTTGAGACTGCTGGAAACCCAACTGCGATTAATTTAACTCCTATCTCGTCCATTAATTTTGCTAAATGGATTTTTTCGTCTAATGTAAGATAAACTGCAGGACTTTGCTCTCCATCTCTCAAGGTTTCGTCCCAGATACAGACTTTAGAGGGAAGATCAAGTTTTTGCTCTTTTAAAGCAACCTTATTATAATCAATTAAAAGTTCTTCTAATTCCTCTTTTGTAAATTTATAGCTCATTTTTGATTACTAGTGGGGGTAAATTTATTAATAGTAAAAATTATCTAAAACAAATAAAATTGTTTATTGATTTTTAAGAAGAGAAAGATTATTTTTAGTTTCTTTCCATGGAACTATTAAGAAAAGCAAAAATTAGTAAAAATTATTAAATTCAGATAAATAATAAAAATTTAGTATAATTTTATTCTTTTTCATTGTGCTCACACCCACACCCACATTCATGTGTGTGTGGCGGATCTGGCTCGCAACCTGTTTCTAGGATCCTAATTTTAAAGATTAGCGTTTTTCCGGCCATTGGATGGTTCATATCAAGCGTTACAACCTTTTCATTGACCTCCTTAATCCAGATCGCAGATTGTGCCCCGTTAGCATCATGTGCATTTAACATCATCCCCGGTTCGGGATCAATATCTTTTGGAAGTTGATCTTTTGAAATAGTTTGAATTAATTGTGGATCCACCTCACCATAAGCTTCAGAAGCTTTTAAAGAAATAGTAAATTCATCTCCAACTTCTTTACCCATAACTGAATTATCAAATCCTCGAATTAATAAACCCGCACCAACTTCAAACTTCATTGGTTTTCCCCCTTGAAGTTCCGTACTATCAAATATCGTTAGATCTTCTAAACGTCCTTCGTATTCTACTTTAATTATATCGCCTTTCTTAATAACCATTTTAATTACCAACTTTTTAGATATTAATAAAATAATGGAAAATGATATTTATTACTTAACAGTTTATATTTTAAAAATTCTAATTCTTAAAAATTTAAAGAAAAACTAGAAAATTGCTCGAATATTAAAGTTATAGCATTAAAAATGGGAGAAATTTATCAAATAAAGAAATAGTAATAAAGTGGTTTCTGTTGTAATTACATTTCTAATTATTGGTTTTCAATTTTTACAAAAACATATACATCTGAAAGAACTGATTTCATTTATTTTATAATATCTGTTATAAAACAAGTTTCCATTATTTTAACTCCTTTGATTGGAGATATTTTCTCTTCAATTAAAGGGTTAAACTGTTCAATCGTAGGAATCTCCACTTTTATAAAAAGACCGCAATTTCCACTTAAACGCCAAATATCTGTAATCTCTTCAATTGCTTTTAATTCTTTCATTATATTTTTCATCTCCTTAAAATCAGGTTCAATTTTAACAGTGGCTCTAGTTTGGGGTTTAGAATTTGTACTATATTCTATAGTAAAACATTTTATTATGCCATCCTCTTTCAACTTATTAACCCGCCTTCGAACCGTAGCTTCTGTTTTTCCTACTCGGTTAGAAATGGCTTTAAATGATATTCTACTATCTTCCTTCAATTCTTCTAAGATTTTTTCATCGATTGCGTCCAATATAATTTTCAACCTCTTCTAAATATATTTAACATTTTACTCAAATGATCTATTTTATATATTATTTGTGATATTTAGTTAATTATTCTTTTGCTTTTTAGTATTTAAATTTTTATTTTTTACTTGAAATTTTCGAAAAAAAGCGATTTTGGTCGATATGTATTATCTTTATATAGTAATTTGAAAATTGTTATTGTAAAAATAATCAAATATTTAGTGTGTTATTACCAAATTAATAATTTTACAAATTTTTTATCAAAACTCTCAAATACTTAGACATGCATAACTACTCATATTACCACTATCAAGATAAACATAATTTTATAAAAAAATATGAATATGGATTATTTTCTCGGTTTAGATTGTTCAACTCAAAGTTTAACGGCCGTTCTCATAAATTTGAGCAAAAATGAAGGTATCATTAGATATAGTATTAATTTTGACGAAGAACTACCACATTACAACACCCAAAATGGCGTTTTGCGTTCAAATGGTGGTAAAGTTGTTCACTCGAATCCATTAATGTGGGTAGAAGCTTTAGAATTATTATTTAAAGCGCTTGTTCAAAAAAATTTTCCTTTAAAAGAAATAAAAGCAATATCTGGTTCAGGTCAGCAACACGGAACGGTCTATTTAAACAATTCTTTCGATTCAACTCTAAAAAATTTAGATTCTGAAAAACCTTTAGTAGATCAATTACAGAAAGTCTTTACAAGAGAAACTAGTCCAATCTGGATGGATTCAAGCACAACCAAGCAATGTGAAGAAATTCGTCTTAAATTAGGCGGATTAGAACCTACAATAAGTATAACTGGTTCAAACACTTTTGAGAGATTTTCTGGACCGCAAATTAGAAAATTTTACGAACAAAATTACGACGATTATATTCAAACTTCAACTATTCATCTCGTAAGTTCTTTTCTTTCTTCAATAATACTAGGTAAAAGTTCACCAATCGACCATGGAGATGGAGCGGGCATGAATTTAATGAACATTAGAACTAAACAATGGGATGATAAAGCTTTAGCCGCTACTGCTCCAAATTTAAAACAAAAATTACCGTCCCTTATCAACTCTTACGATGTCATAGGAAAAATATCTCCTTTTTTTGTGGAAAGATTTGGTTTTTCTCCGGAAACCATTCTGGTTGCATGGTCAGGAGATAATCCTAATAGTTTAATCGGTGTTGGTCTTACAAAGATGGGTAAAGCGGCAATTAGCTTAGGTACAAGTGATACTTATTTTAGTTTTATGAAAAACTTATCATTTGATATGTTGGGGGAAGGACATGTTTTTATAGCGCCTACAGGAGATTTTATGAGTTTAATCTGTTTTAAAAATGGTTCTTTGGCAAGAGAGAAGGTTAAAGATAATTTTAACCTTACTTGGAAAGACTTTTCAGCGATTCTAAAAAAAACATCTTGTGGTAATTACGGGAAAATAATGCTGCCTTATTTCTTTCCTGAGATCGTCCCGTTTGTATCGCAACCTAAAGTATACCGATTTGGATTCGATGAAAGAGATTTAGAAGGAAACGTTAGAGCAATTATTGAGGCTCAATTCTTGTCTATGAGATTACACTCAAAATGGAGTGGCGAAAAGCCAGAGGAAATTTATGCCACTGGAGGAGCATCTGCGAATCGAGAAATCTTACAAGTAGCGGCGGATATATTTAACACTAAAGTACGCATATTTGATGTCTCTGATTCTGCAGCCCTAGGCGCTGCTTTTAGAAGCGCTAAATCTTATTACGATTCAATTAATGTTAAAAAGGAATGGTCTAATTTAGTGAAACAGTTTTTATATATTGAAGGTAGTGAAGTCATGATACCATCAGAAGCTTGTAGACCATTATATGACGATATGCTTAAAATTTATGGTAAATATGAGGACTTTATCTTGAAAAGCGCAGAAAACCCGGAAATTGATCGCCTAGAATTCATTAAAAAGTATTTTAATTGATAAAAAAAATAAGTTTAAGATTCGATGTTTCTTTATGTTACTACAAATTTTATCAATTAAAAATTTTAAGTGTGATAAAAATGCCTTTAAAATTCCTTGAAAATGAAAGAAATAAAAATATATTCATTGCTATTATTATCATAGCACTGGTTATTACTTTTGTTACTATCATAGCAGTAGCAGTTAACAACTTCATCCCCCAAGATGACAACGGAGGAGGATGACTTTGCTTAGCTAATGTTTATCAAAATATATTTTTAAATATAATATTAAAATAAAGAATGACTTTTGCGAGAAAATTCTAGTCGCAAAACGACTTACCCCGCAAGGGTAAAAAGAAAAAAAATAATATAGTATGAAATAGTATGAAATATTTATTAATTTATTAATTTTCAAAATTCTTATAAGTGCTCAAAAGCTCTTAAATTATACAATTTTGTTTATTGGTGTAAAAAAATGTCAAAAGAAACTCCCGAGAACGTTAAAGTATCTCTACGTTCGATTGGCTTAACGGATTACGAAATATCAATATATTTAACCTTAATTTCAAAAGGACCTATGGACGCGAGAGAGCTTTCTGAAGCCTCAAGGGTTCCATATTCTCGAATTTATAACATTTTAACTCAATTAGAAAAGGATAAAATGTGGATTTTAAAGGAGGAAGAATCAAGACCGTCGAGATATTTCGCAAAAAGCCCAGATGAAGCTTTGGTAATCGCAAAGAAACAATACAGCGATAGTTTCGACGGGTATTCAGACATAATTATTCGTGAACTTACCCCTATTTACGAATCTCACGATACACCGATAAAAGTTGCGTTATATATTCACCGGGGAAGAGATGTTTGTATTAATAGAGCTTTAACATTAATAAACACAGCAAAAATCGCACTATATTTTGTCACACAAGATTACGAATTTTTAGATGTGTTTTACGAGGATATAAAAAAAGCTAGAGCTCGAGGAGTCACAGATATTAGATTATTAGTAGAAGAAGTGATAGTTAAGGACAAAAATTTTAAAGAAATCCTTGAAAAATATGCTCAAATCGCTGAAATTCGTTCCCGCGATCAAGTTTTTGGGACTAGCCTGGTAATAGATGAAGGAGAAGACGCGTTTATAGTTTTGACACAAGATATTTTTAAGAAATTATCTTATTTTGGCGTTATGGCCGATCATATCGCTTTTGGACCAGCTAGCAATTTTTATTTCATGTATTTATATAACACGGCTGATATAGTTAAATTAAAATAAATGCCTTCTTAATAAATAAAAGATACTATAACAATCTTTATCTGTAGCCTTTCTTCTTAGAAGAATGTGTAAATATTATTGTTTTTCATTAGAAAAAACGGGAAGGATTACATGTGATTGATTAGCTTTATCGTGATATATGGTTTGCGTAGCAACCTTGTACCCATTCTCATTTTGTACCCCTGCAAGATTGGAATTTACGTCGAATCGAGGGAAATTGCTTGAAGTTATTTCTATGCGTATTTTATGTTTTTTTGGAAAATAGATACCAATTGAACCAATGGCGAATTCGTATTTATATATTTTATTTGGTTTGATGAGTTTAGGTTCGTTCAAATCGCTATTAAGAAAGCGAGTTCTTACACCAGAATCTATAACATTTATTGAAGTTTTTCCATTGGGGGAGACATCAACTAGTTTAACCATAAAATCTGTATCCCGTACGGTGGTTGAAGCAAACAGGACCATTTTGACCTCACCGATAATTTCTATGCCTTTTTCGAGCATTTTTGAAGTATATATTAACACATCATCACGCTTCTCAATGTTAGTCTGATCTTGAGGGCCGCTTAAGAGAAAAAGATTTCTGCCCCCTTTCGTAATCACAGGATTAGTAGGATCGAAATAATATTTATCGGGCGGTTCTTCTTCCGGTTCGTTTTTTGAAAGGACGCCATCTCCGTAAAGACTATTACTTTTCCCATTAGAATGCAAATATAATTTTAATTCATTGGAAGAAGGCGGCCACATTTTAAAACCTCTCCAAATATTTTTATTTAACACAAATACTTGTAATGGAGGTATATTTGAAAAATCTGCCTCTTCTCCTTTTAACCAAGATTCATACCACCAAAATGGAAGGATATTTTTAAAAAATCTGAAGTCATCTTTTAAATGGGCGTACTTTAATGGCTTAATAAATAATTTATCCATATTCATATGTGTCCAAGGGCCAATGATCATCTTAAAATTCTCTTTGAAAAATTTTGGAGATCTTTCTTGTATTAACTTCGTATCTCGTACCATGTGTTCAATAAACATGTCGTACCAACCACCAATAAACAGTATGGGTGTATTAAATTTATAATCAAGTCCAAATACATATGGTGATAATTCGTGATTGTGAAATAATTTCCTCTCATAGAACACTTCCTTTATCAACTTAGCGAACGAACCATCGTCCTTTCTAGAAACATCTACATCAGTTTTATAGACTCGATTCATAATCTTCACCAAGTATTTAGCTCCTTCTATACTTGCCATATCCGATAATTTTGGTATTTTTGAGTCTAAAGGTTCGTTATAGAAGCTAATAGAAGGGTTAAAAAACAATTGTTTGTAATATCCATTTTTATCCCATCGATTAAAATCCATAGTTGTTAGTTTTTTCATGCTTGAGGTAGAATTCATGATTAAATAAAGAGATCCTGACAAACCAACCGGATACAAACCTCCTGGATGCCAAAAAACATTTGAAAAAGAACTATGAATTGGACTTAAACAAGTTAGTAAATTTTCGTTGTTCCAAGATACAGCTAATTGTGTAATGCCCAAATAAGATAATCCCCACATTCCAATTTTTCCATTATGCCAAAATCGTTTAGTGATCCAACGTAAAGTTTCTAGACCGTCTTGTCGTTCATACATGTATATCGAATTAGTGCTATACTCGCTCGATTGCGCACAACCTCGTATATCTTGGAGAACTGAAACAAAACCTTTAGACGCTAAGAAATATCCTAATATACTAAGGCGATCTTTCCAATAAGGTAGTCTTATTAGAATTGTAGGACCCTTGCCTTTCTTTTTATAAATTTCTTTCGGTAAATATATGTCGGTTGCTAACTTTCCTCCGTCTTCAAGAGTTATAAGAGTTTGTTTTAATCTAATGACATCATTTTCAGGTAAAAAACTAATATTTTGAAGTTTGCCCAAACGCCCAATTATTTTAAATAATTTTAATAGCGGGGGAAAAATGTAATCTACAAAAAATGCCATACGAATAATAATTGAGCTTAATGGGGTCAAAATTGAAGGTAATTCAAGACCAATTTTGATTTCCTTAGGGTTAAATTTTTGTTGCATGCTTTAAAATTAATAAAAAGTTAAAGATTTTTGAACTTAATTGTTTCCTTTACCATGATATTTTTATCGCATTTTCAGGACAAACATCAACACATTTGAAACAACGAGTACATAAAGAACCCCATATGGGTGTAATTCGCCAGTCTTGTGGATCGTATCGATCTTCTTGTTTGTCTTCCGTTCCGATTGTCGGATGCATTATAAAAACAGCAGGATCACATGCTCTCAAACATAGTCCACAATCTCTTGGGTCTATTTTACCCTTTTCTCCACATATAGAATAATCAATATTTATCTTAGTTCTTTTCTTTTTTTTTGCTTTGCTCATAATATCACCTAATAAGATCCATCAAATCCTGGATATTCCTCTCTGGGTATTAATTTTAAAGCATCATTTTTACAAGCATGTCTACATACACCACAACCAAAACATTTATCGTAGTCTATGATAACTCTGTTCATCGAAGGGATAAAGCGAATAGCACTAAATTGACACATAGCAACACACGACTTACAACCTTCACACTTATCTTGATCTAATTGGATGATATATTCTGCTTTATACATAGCGTTTAAATTAAAATTGTTTCTTAGAGTAAGTCCACCACATTCTGGACTTTCGCAAGAACAAATGGCGTTAATGTATGGTACTGGCTGAAACCAGACACTAGAAATGTATCCTTTTTTATTAAACTCTTCTAATTTTTCCATCGCGGTCTCGCGATCTATCCTTACAACTCGATCTTTTGGAATAAAGCGCGGTAGTTTCTCTAAAACTTCCGAAAGCACACCGAAATT
>DAOUUT010000299.1 GCA_030668025.1 Promethearchaeota archaeon | reverse complement strand
GGTCGGACTCTTAAGAAGATTTAGAAAAAGAATGCTCAACCTATGTGGTACGCCTAATGTTAGAGCTCTTCTCTTATCGTGAATCTCTGGTAAGGTTTCAGTTATAATTAATCCATCAAATTTAAATAAAGTCAAAAGTTCATTAATTAATTCGTCGTATTGGTCAGTTCCTCCAACTTTTAACACCATCATAAAATAGTTTTTCATATCTTTTATTCCTGGACCAAACATGGGATGTAGTGAAATGCAATTTACTGGAAATCTATTTTTTATTTCTGTCAATGCTTTAAAAACAGCATGTTTTAAAGAAGTAATATCAAAGACGATCGCATTTTCTTTCAAAAGTGGTGCTATTTTTCTTATCATGTCAGGAGTAGAGCTTATTGGGATTGAGATCATAACGATGTCGGCGTTTCTAACGCTTTTTTCAAGCGATAGCTCGTAATTAACACCCAACTCTATCGCTGCATTTTTTAATTTATCTTCGTTTCGAGCAAATAAAGTTATAGCAAAACCATGTTTTTTGAAAAATCTTCCAAAAACTTTACCCATTCCACCAGAACCACCAATAATTGTAAATCTTTTACCCACCATTATTTTTTCACTAAAGATTCAACTACTTTTTCTTTCATTAAATTTAAATTTGGTTTTTTACCAGTCCACCATTCAAATGCTAAAGCACCTTGATTAACAAACATATCTAAACCACCTAGTGTTTTGCAACCAATTTTGCTAGCTTCTTTTAATAATCGAGTTTCGAGAGGATTATATACGATATCAAATACAAACAAATCATTGTGTAGTAATTTCTCAGAAATCGGCGATTCTTCAATATCGGGATACATACCATGTGGAGTAGTGTTTATTAAAATATCTACATCGTTTACTAAGTTTTTCAGGGTGTTCATACTCATATTCTTTCCTACTGCTTTAATCGTCGTTTTATTAGTCAAATCCTTAGCTAATTTTATTGCTCGCTTTTCGGTTCTATTAGCTATATATAACGCATCTAAATCCTCGGATATTGCAAAACTAACTGCTTTAGCCGCCCCCCCTGCGCCCAATATTAAAGCCTTTTTTCCATTTAATTCGCACCCCGCGTTTAATAAAGCCCTTTTAGCCCCAGATGCGTCTGTGTTTTTTCCAATCAAATATTTACCTTCATTTTTTATAGTATTAACAGCACCAATCTTTTCAGCAAGTGGGTCAATTTTATCTAAATACGGGATAATATTTTCTTTATGAGGAATAGTAACATTTATTCCTTTAATACTAAATATCTTAAACCCTAACACTGCCTTTTTAAGGTCGTTTGGGAGAATATTAAAAGCGATATATATATAATCGAGAGAAAGATCTTTAAGGGCAGCATTATGCATTATCGGACTCATACTTTGTTCGATTGGGTGTCCAATAACACATAAAACATTAGTACGAGCTGTTATATAAGGTTTTTTTAGCATTTTATTACTATAATTATTAAATTTAAAACTATTAATATGTTTAAGAATAAATTAATTTATAATTATTTAGCAATAATTAGAAAACAAGTAAAGGATGAATTTAAAAAATGAATAAAATTTCTCTTAACACGGGAATTACGGCATTTCCGATGCCTGCGGCGGTCATATCTGTAGGGATTGGTGAGGAAGCGAATTTAATTACTCTCGCTTACATTGGTAAAGTATGCATGATACCTCCAATTATCGCAATTTCTTTACAACCTAAACGCCATTCCTACAAATTAATTGAAAAACATGGAGAGTTTGTGATCAATTATCCCACAAAAGACCAACTGAAAGAAATGGATTATTGTGGGACGCGATCTGGAAGAGACGTGAATAAATGGGAAGATTTAAACCTAACTAAAGAACAAGGTATCGTAGTTCAGGTCCCTATGGTCAAAGAATTTCCATGGAATATGGAGTGTAAGGTAATAAAACGAATAGAACTAGGTTCTCATGTTTGCTATTTTGGAGAAGTGGTTGCAACTCATTCTGATTCGCGATTTGTAACGAATAATAGATTAGATCCTGAAAAATTTAATTGCTTCGCATATATTAATGGAAATTACATAGGTTTACAAAAGGATATTTTAGGAAATCACGGATTTTCAATGAAATGATTATTCTTCTTTCTTTCTTGGTATTAGGACACAGGTAACAAAGAAAAAAAATTGAAATACAGTTAGATTTATTAAAAAAATACTATTTGGTTTAATTTGGTATGGTTAAAGATTCTATTGCGTTGATTGGTTTTATGGCAACGGGTAAATCCACAGTAGGAAAGGCATTGAAGGAATATCTAGGAAAAGATTATAAATTTATAGAAACCGACCAACTAATTATAGAGATTACGGGTAAACCAATCCATAATATCTTTTCGGAAAACGGTGAAGCGAAATTTAGAGAATATGAGATTGAAGCTTGTAGGAAAGCAGCAAAACTAAAAAAAACAGTTATATCGTGCGGGGGAGGAATTGTTTTAAACAAAGTAAATATAGAAAATTTAAAAAAAACTTGTCATATTGTTTTATTAACAGCTAGCCCTAAAGAAATTTATAATAGAGTAATGAGAGACGGGAAAGAGACTAGGCCAGTAATCGACAAAGAAGATCCAATGAAAGAAATCGAAAGCGCTTTGAAACAAAGAAAACATTTTTATAACATATCAGCAGAAATTGTTATTAACACCACAGACAAAACAATTGATGAGATTATTGAAGAAATTATTAAAGCAACAATGAAATAAAAATGTGAAATTAATGAAGCAAGTGTTTTTATTTTTATAGATGGTATAACGCAAATTTATTGTAAAACCCAAATTTAAATTTATAAAACCTATTATTTGTTCAAAACACCTTTGAGAAAAAAAAATGACAGAAACTAAAAGAACCAAATGTGAAAGTTGTGGGGAAGAAAATCCTCGGAAATTACACGAAGAGCCTGATAAAACACAAGTACTCTATTATTCAATGCAAGGAGCACCGGTGTATAAGAAAAAAATGAAATGCGGTTCATGTGGCGCTGTATTTGATAGAGCACAATAAATAAAATTTCTTATCTGTTGTTAAATAATAATTGATAAGAGTTTCTTATTCTTTTCCTATTTAATACTAAAATAATTTTTACATTAATCAATCAATTATGATTAATAAATCATATCCAATAATTGTAGGAGCTGGTCAGTTTACACAACATAAACGCACTCTTGATCCGCTTGATCCGCTAAATCT